>CAMFHT010000341.1 GCA_945952245.1 uncultured Rhizobium sp.
GTGAATAGTGAATAGTGAATAGTGAATAGTGAATAGTGAATAGTGAATAGTGAATGGGATCAGATCGCTTTCCAACGCGCAAGCGGCTTCCAAGGTTTCCAAAGGCGGCCGCTCTGTCCCGCTGGGGAGAGAAGCCATACGCACCGCCGCTTGCACCGTGCCGAATGCTCAAACCCTATTCACTATTCACTATTCACTATTCACTATTCACTACTCACCACTCACCACTCACCACTCACTACTCACCCCTCACTCCCCTCACAACACCACCTCGATCAACGACGGTCCCTGTTCCGCCATGGACCGTGCCAGTGCTGCGGAAAATTCTTCTGCTGTGGTGACCTTGACCGACGGTACGCCCATGCCTTCGCCGAGCTTCACCCAGTCGAGGTCGGGATTGCCGATGTCCATCATGGCCCGGGCGCTGGGCCCCGGCTTTCCGGCGCCGACGCCTGCGAATTCCATCTGCAGGATCTGGTAGGTGCGGTTGGAGTAGACGATGGTGGTGACGTCGAGGCCTTCGCGGGCCTGCGTCCAGAGCGCCTGCAGCGAATACATGGCGCTGCCGTCGCCGGTGATGCAGAGCACCTTTCGGTCCGGGCAGGCAACCGCCGCACCCGTCGCCACCGGCGGCGCGAAGCCGATCGAGCCGCCCATGTTCATCAGCCAGTCGTGTGGTTTCGCCGCCGCCGTCAGCGCATAGGAGTTGAGGCCCGTGGTGATCGACTCGTCCACCACGATCGCATTGTCCGGCAGGAGTGCCGCCAGCGCCTGCGCGATGCTGAGCGGGTTGAGGCCGCCCGTCGGCAGCGGCATTTCGGCGGGGCGGATCTCGCGCTTCGGCTCGGCATTGAGCGCGCCCACCGCTTCCGCCAGCGCCTCCAGCGCCTGCATCGGGTCTTCCGACAGCGAGCAGAGGGAATGGATCTCGGCCTCCGGATCGGCCAGCAGGCTGGGCTTGCCGGGATAGGCGAAGAAGCCCACGGGTGCTGCCGCCTGCACGGTGATCACGTGGCGGTAGTCCTTGAGCGCTGCGACCGCGTGATCGACCGGATAGGGAAGACGTGCGGCCGAGACGCGCCCTGCTCCCCGTTCGGCCCGGGCGCAGAAGGTCTGGCTGAAGACCTGAGCACCGGTCTTCGCCACGATCTTGCCGACCAGCTCCATAGCCGGGCCGCGCACGGCCTCGCCGCCGAGGAAGAGTACCGAGGGTTCGCCCGATTTCAGCGCCTTCGCGGCGGCATCGATCGCTGCCTGCTGCGGGGCGGAATAACCGCGGCCAAGCGAGATCTCGCCCTTCACCTCACCGTGATGGAAGGCCGTCTCCGCCTCGTTCCAGGCTGCATCGCCCGGAAGGATGAGCGTCGCGATCGCCGGCGGGCGGCTGCGCGCCGCCTCGATCGCCTCCACCGCGTGGCGGGCGATGTCGTCGGGCGCATGGGCGCGCTTCAGCCAGTGCGAGACGGGACGAGCAATGCCGTCGAGATCGCTGGTCAGCGGCGCGTCATAGGCGAGGTGCCAGCTCGCGTGATCACCGACCACGTTCACCATGCCCGAATTGGCCTTCATGGCATTGTGGATCGCGGAGACGCCATTGGCGAGGCCAGGGCCGAGATGCAGCAGCGTCGAAGCGGGCTTGCCAGACATCCGGAAATAGCCGTCCGCCGCCCCTGTCACCACGCCCTCGAACAGGCCGAGCACGCAGCGCATTTTCGGGTAGCGGTCGAGCGCTGCGACGAAATGCATTTCCGATGTGCCCGGATTGGCGAAACACACATCCACACCGCCCGAAAGCAGGGCATTCACCAGGATTTCCGCACCGTTCATCAGACCCTCCGAGGTTTGACCCGAGAGCTAGCGCATTTGGAGGAGATGCGGAAGGGCGGATAGGGGATAGTATTGTGGGGGTAGGCTCCGTCGGTTCGGGCAGGGCCGCAGTTGTGGCCTCTTCGTCGCAGGGCGGCAAGGCAAGGCGCGGCTTCATAAATTTGAGCAAGTGGCCTCTCACCCGGCTACCGCCACCCTCTCCCCGCCGGCAGGGCTATCGCATATGGCGGATTTTCGTAGTTGAGGTGCTGGTTCCGCAGCGGAATCTCCCTCCCCCTTGTGGGGAGGGATTAAGGGTGGGGGTATGCCGCGCTCAGACAGGTCATTGAATTGGCGTGCAATTCAGAGGCTTTGAAGCTGTCCGTTTGCGCCGTCGATACCCCCACCCCTAACCCCTCCCCACAAGGGGGAGGGGGACTTGGCCGCCATATGCGGTTCCCCTGCCCCGCCGGGGAGAGGAACCGAGCTGATAACGGAGCGCCTCCTCTCCAGCATTGGGGGATGAGACGTTGACGGAAGGCGGGGACGTCGCCACTTGTGCCCTCTCCCCGCGGGGAGAGGGTCCGGCAGGGGGTGAGGGGGCTCCGGGCGCTACGGTTGTCATGCAGCGAGCAAGACATCTTCCCACTACCGCCCCTTCCCGAAGAACGCTCTCAACCACCTCCCCACCCTGCGCAGGAAGCGGTTGGCGCGGGGCTTGCTTGCCTCTACTCTCCACATGCCCCATTGCAAGACCTTCGCGACCGAATCGCTCCGAGGAAACCGCCATGACCGCACCCAATGCCCTTTTCTCCGAACTGCTGGTCATTCTCGGCGGGGTGACGGTGGCCGCACCCCTCTTCAAGCGGATCGGGCTTGGGACCGTGCTCGGCTATCTCGCCGCCGGCATCGTCATCGGGCCACTGTTCCGCATCATCACTACGGCGGAGGAGCTGCTTTCGGTGTCGGAGCTCGGCGTCGTCTTCCTGCTCTTCGTTATCGGGCTTGAATTGAAACCATCCCGCCTCTGGCAGATGCGAAGGGACATTTTCGGCCTCGGTCTCGCGCAGGTGGTGCTGACCGGGCTGGTGCTGACGGGGGCGATCCTCGCGACCGGGCTGATGGACTGGAAGGCCGCCGTCGTCGCGGGTTTCGGGCTGGCGCTCTCCTCCACCGCCTTCGCCATGCAGATCCTCGAAAGCGAGGGCGACGTGAACACGCGCTATGGCCAGCGCTCGTTTTCCATGCTGCTGTTCCAGGATCTCGCCATCGTGCCTCTGCTGGCGCTGACGAGCCTGCTCGACGGCTCCGGCGGCAAGCCGGATGCGACCCCGTGGACCGATGCAGGCGTGGCGTTGCTCACCGTGCTCGGCATGGTGCTGATCGGGCGCTACCTGCTGTCGCGCATCTTCAACGTGATCGCCCGCACCGGCGCGCGCGAGGCGATGATCGCCGCAGCGCTCTTCCTCGTGCTGGGGTCTGCCACGCTCATGCAGGCGGTCGGTCTCTCCATGGCCATGGGCGCCTTCCTCTCGGGCGTCATGCTGGCGGAATCCTCCTATCGGCACGAGCTGGAGGCGGATATCGAGCCCTTCCGCGGCGTGCTGCTCGCCACCTTCTTCATGGCGGTCGGCCTCTCGCTCGACATCAACGTCATCCTCGACCGCTGGCTCATCATCATCGCCGCCGTGCCGGCCATGATGGCGCTGAAGGCTGCGGTCATCTACGGCCTCTGCCGCCTCACCGGCTCGCCGCACAACGATGCGATCCGCATCGCCTTCCTGCTGCCGCAGGGCGGCGAATTCGGCTTCGTGCTGTTCACGACCGCCGCCGGGTCCGGATTGCTTCCGGGCGATCTTGCCTCGCTTCTCATCGTGGTCGTCACGCTGTCCATGGCGCTGACACCGCTCGGTTCGGCGCTGTCGCGGCGCATGCTCACCAAGGCGGAGCAGGAACAGCTGGACGAGGACTTCGCCGGCGCGGGCTCGGACGTGCTGCTGATCGGCTTCTCCCGCTTTGGCCAGATCGCCTCGCAGATGCTGCTGGCCGACGGGCGCGACGTGACGATCCTCGACACGTCGGCCGACCGCGTGCGCCAGGCCGAGCGCTTCGGCTTCCGCATCTATTTCGGCGACGGCACGCGCAAGGACATGCTGCTTGCCGCCGGGATCGAACGCGCGAAGATCGTCGCCGTCTGCACCCACAACCGCGAAACCACGAACCGGATCGTCGATCTCGTGCAGTCGGAATTTCCCGACATCCGCCTCTTCGTGCGCTCCTATGACCGTATCCACACCATCGAACTCAGGGAAAAGGGCGTGGAGCTGGAATTGCGCGAAACGCTGGAATCGGCGCTGCTCTTCGGCGCGAAGACGCTGGAGGGCCTTGGCACGGCGGACGACGTCGCTGCCGAAATCCGCCGCGACATCCGCCGCCGCGACGAGGAGCGCCTGGCGATCCAGGCCGCAGAGGGCATCTATGCCGGCACCGACAAGCTGCACAAGCGCCCGGTCACGCCGGAACCGCTCTTGAAGCCGAAGAAGGGCAAGGCGAAGCCGGAGGTGGCGGAGGAGGTTTGAGGCTTATCGTCACTGCTTGAGAGGGCGGCCTGTCTGCCTTACTGTTCACGTCGGCGATGGTACCCCCCTCTGCCTTGCCAGGCATCTCCCCCTCAAGGGGGG
>CAMFHT010000342.1 GCA_945952245.1 uncultured Rhizobium sp.
CGGGCGCGAAGACGCCGCTGCTCCGAAGAAGAAGGCCGCACCGAAGAAGAAGGCCTCCGAAGAAGGCGCTGCCGAGTAATCGGCAGCCTGCTTCGGCAGAGATTGAAAAACCCGCCGGGCAAAGGTCCGGCGGGTTTTTTGTGTCGGGTTTAGTCGATCCAAACGCTGCGGAGGATATCTTCTCCGACGGTCAAATTCTTCAGGCGCTCTTCGCCTGCACTTGGTCGTGGCGCACGATTTCGCCCATGCGGTTCCAGGCGTCGAGGCCGGCGATCTTGTAGGCTTCGGCAAGCGTCGGGTAGTTGAAGGTGTTTTCCACGAAGTACTCGACCGTACCCTTGAGGTTCAGCACGGCCTGGCCGATGTGAACGAGTTCGGTCGCGCCTTCGCCGACGATGTGGACGCCCAGCAGACGGCGGGTCTTCAGCGAGAAGATCATCTTCAGCATGCCGTTGTCGAGGCCCATGATGTGGCCGCGGGAGGTTTCGCGGAAGCGGGCGACACCGCATTCATAGGGAATGCCGCGCTGCTTCACCTCTTCCTCGGTCAGGCCGCAGGTCGAGATTTCCGGCACGGCATAGATGCCGTAGGGGAAGTATTGTGGCGGCTCCTGCGTCGGGGCACCGACGGCATGGCGGGAAGCAATGCGTCCCTGTTCCATCGAGGTCGAGGCGAGGCTCGGGAAGCCGACGACGTCGCCCGCCGCATAGATGTTCGGGACGTCGGTCTGGAAGGTTTCGGGGTTCACCTTCAGGCGGCCGCGATTGTCGGCCTCAAGCCCCGCAGCGGCGAGGTTCAGGCTGTCGGTCGCGCCGACACGGCCGGCGGCAAAGAGCACCATGTCTGCGGTCAGCACGCGGCCATTCTGCAATGTCACGCGACACTTGCCGTTCGGCTCGTGCTCCACCTTTTCGGCGGTCTCGCCGAACAGCAGCTTCATGTTGCGGTCGCGGAGCTGGTAGGAGAAATCCTCGACGATTTCCTTGTCGATGAAGTCGAGCATGGTGGAGCGGGGCTCGACCACGGTCACCGCCGTGTCCAGCGCGCTGAAGATCGTCGCATATTCGATGCCGATCACGCCCGCGCCAATCACGATCATGGAGCGTGGCAGTTCCTTGATTTCGAGGAGCTCGTCGCTGTCGAGGATCGACACGCCATCGAAGGGAATGTGCGCCGGCTTGTAGGGCTTGGTACCCACTGCAAGCAGGATCGAGGAGGCGGAGACCCGGATGATCTCGCCATCCGCCTTTTCCACTTCCAGCGTGTTACGGTCGACGAAGCGGGCCATGCCGCGCATCTGGGTCACGCGGTTGCGGGCGAACTGATGCTCCAGCACCTCGACTTCGTGGTCGAGCGTGATCAGCAGGCGGCGGCGCAGGTCCTCCGCGTTGATCTCCTGCTTCACGCGGTAGGAACGGCCGTAAAAACCGCGCTCGCGCCAGCCGGTGAGGTTCAGTGCCGTTTCGCGCAGCGTCTTCGAGGGGATCGTGCCTGTGTGCACGGAAACGCCGCCGACGCGGGTGCCCTTCTCGATGACCAGCACGCGCTTGCCGAGCTTTGCGGCTTGAATGGCGGCGCGCCGGCCTGCCGGGCCCGTGCCGACGACGATGAAATCGTAATGGATCATGAGGATACCGAACCCTTCTCACGCAACGAGCATTGAGGTCTACGACCTCTTAATTCCTATGCTTAACATGGCAATATAACTGTTTCGTTAGCGACGCGTTCCGACCAGAACGTGTATCCGCGGCCATGTCTGTTGCGATGCAGCATATATTTGGAGCTTTTTGGCGCAGCGCGCAAGCGGCCCGTGCCGGAATGGGACATCACGCCTCGGTGAGGTCAGGCCGTCGTCAGATCAGTTTCAGGCCTTTCAGGCTCGCATGCCCGTCCTTGCCGATGATGATGTGGTCATGGACGGTAATGCCGAGCTGGCGGGCACTGTTGATGATCATGTGCGTCATGTCGATATCCGCTCGAGAGGGTGACGGATCGCCCGAAGGGTGGTTGTGCACAAGGATCAGCGCAGTCGCCGAAAGCTCCAGCGCCCTCTTGACCACCTCGCGCGGGTAGACCGGCGTGTGATCGACGGTTCCACGGCCCTGCACCTCGTCGGCGATCAGGCTATTGCGCTTGTCGAGGAAGAGGATCCGGAACTGCTCGGTGGTCTCGTAGGCCATGACGGCATGGCAGTAATCGATGACGGACGCCCAGCTGTCCAGCACCTGCTTTTCCCGGAGTTCCCGTTTCAGCATGCGCTGGGAGAGCGTGGCGATGAGCTTGAGCTCGAAGGACACCGTTTCCCCGATACCGTTCACCTCCTGCAGGAGGGCGGGCGTGGCACCGAAGACGCCGGCGAGGGTGCCGAAGCGGTCGATCAGCGCCTTGGCAATGGGCTTGGTGTCGCGGCGCGGAATGAGGCGGAAAAGGAGGAGTTCGAGCAGTTCGTAATCGGCAAGTGCTGCCTCGCCCTGTTCCTTGAAGCGGTCTCGCAGACGCTCTCGGTGGCCGAGATAATGGGCCTCGGGCAGGGCCGGCGCTGCCGTCCTCGTCTTCTTCGCCGGTTTTCCCATGCTTTCCGAGAAGTAACCGCGTTCATCCGGCGGCTCTCCGGGGCCGCCAATATCGGCGGGCGCGAACATGTCATCGAGATCCGGCGGGCGTTTCGTCATGATCGGCTTCTCCGGCAATCAGAGCGAGACGTCCGCATGGGGTCATCCCTTCAGCGGCGGCAGGCCGGGGCGGTCGAAGCCGCCGGGCGAGAGGGTGAAGATCTCGCAGCCCGTGGCGGTCACGCCGACCGCGTGCTCGTACTGGGCCGAAAGGGACCGGTCGCGGGAAACGGCGGTCCACCCATCGGAGAGAACTTTGACATGCGGGCGGCCGAGATTGATCATCGGCTCGATGGTGAAGATCATGCCCTCGCGCAGCTCCGGGCCTTCGTCGGCGCGGCCGTAGTGCAGAATGTTCGGCGCATCGTGGAACAGCTTGCCGACGCCATGCCCGCAGAAATCGCGCACCACGGAGCAGCGCTCGGCTTCCGCATAGGTCTGGATCGCCTCGCCGATTGCGCCGGTTCGGGCGCCGGGGCGGACGGCGGCGATGCCGCGCATCAGGCATTCGTAGGTTACTTCCAGGAGGCGCTCCGCCGCGCGCTTGATCTCGCCGACGGGGTACATGCGGCTCGAATCGCCGTGCCAGCCATCGACCACATAGGTGACGTCGATGTTGACGATGTCGCCTTCGCGCAGCGGCTTGTCATCGGGAATGCCGTGGCAGATCACGTGGTTGATCGAGGTGCAGGAGGATTTCGTGTAGCCGCGATAGTTCAGCGTCGCTGGCAGAACGCCATGGTCCATGCCGAATTCGAACACGAACTTGTCGATGGCATTGGTCGTCACGCCCGGCTTCACCAGGGGAACGAGCTCATCGAGACAGCGCGCCGTCAGCTGGCAGGCCTTGCGCATGCCGGCGAAATCGTCGGCCCCGTAGAGGCGGATCGCGCCCGTGTTGCGCATGGGGGCCGAATAGGCCTCGATGTAATTCACCATGTCTGAAAATGTCCGTTACTGCATTTGCTGATATTCCCTGTTCATAAAGCACCGGAGGCCGCTTCGTCCATCGGGATCGACCGGATTGGCACAATTTCCGCCGGCGAAACCGCACAAATCACGGCATACGCCTCGACGCCCCGGCTGCGCGCGCGAGAGAACGCTGCCGCATAGACCGGGTCGAGGTCTGGGCAGAGCGCGAAGCGGCTGCAATCGGCGCGCTGGATAAGGTAGAGCATCACCGCCCGGTGACCGGCCTCGACCATATCCCCCAGTTCATCGAGATGCTTGGTGCCGCGGGCAGTCGCGGTATCCGGAAATTCGGCAAGGCCGCGCGTGCGGCTGAAGTGGACGTTCTTCACCTCCACATAGGCCTGTGGCCGCCCATTGCCGCTCAGCAGCAGGTCGATACGCGAATTGCGGCCATACTTCCGCTCGCGCTCGATCGTGGGGTAACCGGTGAGCGAGGGGATGAGCCCCGCCAGGATCGCCTCTTCGCCCAGCTTGTTGGGCAGGCCGGTATTGATGCCGACAAGCGTGCCGTCCGCCTCCACGATCTCCAGCATGTGCCGGTATTTCCGCGTCAGGCTGTCGTGCTCGGACATCCAGACCTTCGAGCCGGGCGCGGTCAGGCCGCGCATGGAACCCGTATTCGGGCAGGAGCCGGTGATGACAGTGCCGTCGGCCAGCTCGGCATCGAAGAGGAAGCGCTTGTAGCGCTCGATCAGCCGGCCGGGGACGAGGGGAGACGTGAACTGCAATGCCTCTTCAACCGCCGTTCAGACGCGCGCCATGACATAGGAGCCCGGAGCCTCCTCGATCGCGTTGAGCTGGGCGCCGCCGGGTTTGCGCGCCGGCACGCGGCGGTCGTCCTGCGCCTCGATCCATTTCTGCCAGTGCGGCCACCAGCTGCCGGGCGTTTCCTCCG
>CAMFHT010000343.1 GCA_945952245.1 uncultured Rhizobium sp.
TCGTCGGACTGGTCGATGACGGCATTCACGTAATAACGGAAGTGGCGCGCCTCGTCCGTCGGATGGTGCAGGTCGATCGGCGGGATGTCGCCCTGCCGATCCTTGGCGGCGGCGAGCGCTGCGGCCATGCGCGCCTGCTCGGCTTCCGGCACGATGGTTTCCATGCGAATGCCCTTCACCACGTCGTCAGGCGAAACGACGCCGGCGAAAAGCTTCAGGAAGGGCGCATTGGTGCGCAGGATGCGGCCATTGCCATCGACGGAGGCGATCGCCATCGGCGTGTTGTTGAAGAAGCGGTTGAAGCGCATGGCGGCAACCGAGGCGCTCTGCCCGTCGCTCGCCTCGCTGTCGCGGCCGAGCACGATCGTGCGGCTTTCGCCCGGCGCGCCGTCGCGCGCGGCGGTGACGCTGTGGACGAGGCGGACCGGCAGGCTCTGGCCATTGGTGCGGCGGAGATCGAGGTCCAGTGTCGAGGTCTTGCGCGAGCCGGCTTCGGCCCTGATCGACTGGATGAGCGTCATGCCCTCGCCCGCCACGAGATCCGAAATCGTCAGGCTGCCGGGGAAGAACTTGGTAAGGTCGATGCCGAGCCAGTCGGCCAGCGTCGCGTTCAGATAGATGATCTCGCCCTTGCGACCGGCGGAGAAGAAGCCGGCCGGCGCATGGTCGAGATAGTCGATCGCGTTCTGAAGTTCCTTGAAGAAGCGCTCCTGGTCGTCGCGTTCGGCGGTGATGTCGGTGATCTGCCAGACCCGGGCCGCCGGCTTGCCCTTTTCCGGCGACGGCAGATGCCGGGCCTTCAGTCGGTACCAGTGCGCGCCGGAGCTGCCCATTGGCTTGCCGAGCGGCTTCAGCAGGCGAAACTCCTCCTGCCCGCCTTCGCCCGCCTGCAACCGGTTGGTGAGCCGGTAGAGGGCCTCTCCGGATTCGCGGGTGCGGGAAAGGAGCGTCTCCAGCGAGAGCAGTTCGCTGGCGCGGGTCGCGCCCGTCAGGTCGCCATAGGCGGCATTGGCGTAGAGGATGCGGCCCTTCGCGTCGGTAATCAGCATACCGTCGGGATGGCTGTCGAGATAGCCGCTTTCGTGGCTCAGACCCTTGCTGTTGGGCATGATCTCCACGAAGCCGATGAAGGCGGAGACGATGAAGAAGATGCCGGCCATGGCCAGCACGCCCAGCAGCCCGAGAACGAGCTCGTTCGTCAGCTTGTCGCGGAACAGCACGAAGGCCACCGAACTGGCGATCAGGATGAGGGCCAGAACGATGATGCGCCATGTCGCGCCGCTGGCTGCGCCGCGGTTGACCAGGGCCTTGCCTTCGAGAGCGCCCGGCTTTTCAGTACCCATATGTCCCCCATGCTCCGCTAGGGAGCACCTGCCCCGCCGGAGGTATGCTAGCTGCACCCGGTCTGCGGAACATCCAAGGGGGCGGTCCGCCTCCGCCCGTCCCGTGCCAAACCGGAAGATCGAATCAATATTATCTATTTGTACCGGGGTGAAGCCGCATCACAAGGGAGAGAGCCGGAAATCCCCAAACTCAGCCAGTGTTTTAGCATGGCTTGCGGTCTTCGCGGACACAGCGATGCCTGAAATCTCGGGGAGCGGCCAAGGAAGATCTGGACAACCGGGCGTCGGCGCTTGTTTCGGTCCGGAAAAAGTCGTTTCCTCGCAATGTCCGCCATTGACAGCAAGTGGATGTCTATCCACCGGCGTCGCCGGGCGGACATTGAAGCACCCTTTGGGAACACCGGCAGGGACGGCCGGTTTACCAGAGAAGATGATAAGCAAGAACTGCATACTGCCGCCCGGAAACGGCGCGGATCGGCCGAAAGCCGGGAGAAGATTGAATGTTTGATAGTGATAGCGGATCGTTCGGCCTGCGCTTCCTCATCGCGGCCCTGGTCGTCGGCCTTGCGCTGGCGTGTTTTTTCGCGGCCGTCGCCTATATTCGCCGCCGCAATTCCGGCATGCCCTTTCTCGGCCAGCCGCGGGCGAGGCATCAGCGTCTCAACATCGTCGAGAGTGTCGCCGTTGACAATCGCCGCCGCCTCGTTCTCGTCCGTCGCGACAATGTCGAGCACCTGCTGCTTCTCGGCGGTGGAGCGGATCTGGTGGTGGAGCAGAACATCTACGCGCCCTATGAGGCAAGCGAGCCTGCCTACGAGGACGTGAACTATTATCAGGAGGAGGACGAGCCGGAGGAAATCTACGAGGCCGAGCCCGCTCCGGCGCCGGAGCCTGTCCACCGCCCGCCCGCACCGCAGGCCTCGACGCGGCCCGACGATCAGATCGGTATACGCTACACCGCTGCCTGGGAGGACGAGGAGGAGGACCTGGCCGAAGAGCCGCCGCTTCGCCCCGTCCGCAAGGTGGAAATCCCTGCCGAGCTCAAGGATGTGGAGCGCCTGCCGAACGAGCCGCCCGTCGGCACCATTCGCCCGGTCACGCTTTCGCGCGCCGAGCGCCCGCAACCTGCCCAGCCGGCACCTTCGGCGCCCGCAAGGCCAACGACGCCCGCGGTCTCGGCCGAAGAGGCAGCCCTGGCGCGCCAGCTCGAAGCCGCCCGCCGCGGTGGAGGACAGCCGGCGCCACAGCGCACCGCAATGCCTCTGCCGGCTACCCGCAACGATTTCGACCGTGTCCTCGAACAGGAAATGGAAGATCAGCTGGAAGCCGCCCGCCGCACCCGCCCGCAGCCCGCACCGGGCCAGCGCCCCGTCGTCCAGCAGCCCCGCCGAGAGGACGGACAGAAGCCGACGGCGCAGCAGAACAGCCTCCAAAGCGGATTTGCTCGCATTTTCGGTGGCAAGGGTGAGGACAAGAACGGCTGATAAAGGTGTCGGCCTGGCGACAGAGCAAGCGCCCTGCTTTCTATCTCCGTAAGGTCTGCGCCTTTGGGCGTCCGAGTTTGAAAGGGTGCGGGATGCTTCGAGGCCTGCGCTTCGCTCCGGCACCTCAGCATGAGGGCGTTGGTGTGTGCAGCACCTCAGCATGAGGGCGTTGGCATGTGCGGCATCCGGCGTTCAGCCTTTGGAGTGTGCGGCGACGCTACTCACTCCCCCCAATGGTGAGGTGCGAGGCGCAGCCGAGCCTCGAACCATCCGGCGGCATATGCCGTCACCCACAAACAAAAAACGCCGCTTTTCAGCGGCGGTCATTCGTCCCGGTAGACTTTTTCGCGGCGTTCGTGGCGTTCCTGGGCTTCGATCGATAGCGTGGCGATCGGGCGGGCGTCGAGGCGCTTGAGGCCGATGGGTTCACCGGTTTCCTCGCAATAGCCGTAGGTGCCGTCCTCGATGCGCTGCAGCGCGGCGTCGATCTTGGAGATCAGCTTGCGCTGGCGGTCACGGGCGCGCAATTCGATGGCACGGTCGGTTTCGGAGGAAGCCCGGTCCGCGAGGTCAGGGTGGTTTGCACTTTCCTCGGCCAGGTGATCGAGGGTTTCGCGGGCTTCACGCAGGATGTCGTTCTTCCAGGCGAGGAGCTTGGCCTTGAAATAGGCCTTCTGCGAAGGGTTCATGAACTCTTCGGATTCCGAGAGCACATAGGTACTAAGATCGATCTTCTCACTCAACGCGATTCTCCTGAAGAACATCTCGGGTGCGCGGTGTATATCGCAACAAACCCTTGCGGTTCAAGCATTGTTAGCCATGGCCTCATTTTTTACGCGGTCATGCTTTACGCGGCGACGGTGATTCTCATTTTACCGTTTTGTTTCAAAACTATGACGGCTGGCTTGCCGCGCGCTGACCGTTGTTCCGGACACGCTTTTCCCACAATCGTATCGGTTGACGAAGCAGGGCGAAGCCCGTTACCTGAGGGGCTCGAAAGCCCTAGCACCGGACCCGCCTGATGCCTCTCCTGCCGCCTCCGCCACAGCGCATCATCCTGATGCGGCACGCCCAGTCCGGCTGGGCCCTGCCCGGCCAGACGGATTTCGAGCGCACGCTGGACGAGGCTGGAGAAGCCGAAGCACTAGCCGTCTCCGCGCGTGCTAGCGCCGCGGGCTACAGGCCGGATCTCGTGCTCTGCTCCACCGCCCGTCGCTGCCGCCAGACGGCGGATGCCTTCCTGGCCGCATTCTCTGACCCACCTGAAATCGCCTATACGGACGAACTCTACAATGCCCCGCCCTCAGCCTATTTCGAGGCTATCGGACGACATGCGGACCGCAGTTCGATCATGGTGCTCGGCCACAACCCCGCCATGGAAGAGATCCTCGAAACGCTGGCCGGCATGCGCACCGCAGCCGAGGCGGTGCCGGACGGCTATCCGACCGCAGGCTTCGCCGTTCTGACCCATGCGGGCGAGGTGGCGGACGAGCCCTGGGTGCTTTCTGCCTTCCTGAAGCGCTGAGAACGGCACGATCAGCGAAGCCTGCCTTGTCTTCGCCACGGCTTTCCCCCACATCATCAGGAGAAAGTCAGTGAGAGGGCGCGGCGAGAGCATGAGCATACAAGGCAT
>CAMFHT010000344.1 GCA_945952245.1 uncultured Rhizobium sp.
CTTGCGGACTTTGCCGCGAAGGCCGGGCTCGACATTGCCGATGCCCTTGCCGCCTTCACCGCCCGCGTCGAGGCGCTGGCGGCGAACGGTGCACCGGTCGCGCGCTTCGCCTACCGCGCCGCCTTCGGGCGTCCGCTGGATTATTATACCGGCCTCGTCTTCGAGATGACGGATGAGAGCGGCGCCGTTCTTGCCGGCGGCGGGCGGTTCGACCGGCTGCTGACGCTGCTGGGCGCGGAAAGCCGCATCCCGGCGGTCGGCTTCGCGCTCTGGCTCGACCGCATCGAAACGGCGCTTTCGAGGGAGGCCGCGAAATGACCATCACCATCGCTCTCCCCTCCAAGGGCCGCATGAAGGACGACAGCGCCGCCATCTTCGAGCGTGCGGGCCTGAAGATCACCGGCATCGGCAATGACCGCAACTATCGCGGCCGCGTCGAGGGCCGGGACGATATCGAGATCGCCTTCCTCTCGGCGTCCGAGATCGCCCGCGAGATCGGCAATGGCACCGTCGATTTCGGCGTGACCGGCGAGGACCTCGCCCGAGAGACGCTGGCGGATGCGGACCGGCGCATGGAAATCTCCGCCCGGCTCGGCTTCGGCCATGCGGACGTGGTGGTGGCGGTGCCGGAAATCTGGCTCGACGTCGCGACCATGGCGGATCTCGGCGACGTCGCCGCGGATTTCCGCGCGCGGCATGGACGGCGTCTCGCGATCGCCACGAAATACTGGCGCCTCACGCAGCAGTTCTTCTCCGCCCAGCACGGGATCCAGCTCTACCGCATCGTGGAAAGCCTGGGTGCCACCGAAGGCGCGCCGGCGGCGGGTTCCGCCGATATCATCGTCGACATCACCTCGACGGGGTCGACGCTCGTCGCCAATCACCTGAAGATTCTCGATGACGGCGTGATCCTGAAATCGGAAGCCTGTCTGGTGCGGGCGCGCAAGCCGGCGCACGAAGGCGATGCTGTTGTCGACGAGATCGTCGCCCGGGTGCGCGCGGCGCTTTGATTCAGGCCTTGATGACGGGCGTGATGTCTTCGTGGAAGAAGCGGAAATAGGATTTCACCTGCGCGAACGTGCTGGTTGTATGCTTCAGCCTCAGGCCCACTGTATCGACCCGGAACCAGGCGACCGTGCCGGTGAGATGGCCGAGTTCTTCGCTGCGCAGCTCCACCGGAATGCCCTGGACGAGCTGCTGCGGTTCCGACAGGCGCAGGCAGATGCCGTCTTCGGATAGGTCCACCACGCGGCAGTGCAGGGCCTTGTTCATGTATTTCAGAGTGCCGAACAGGCGGACCGCAGAGCGCTTTTCCTTCCGCGTCTTCATGTCGAGATTGCCGGTCATCGAATACACCTCCCATCATGTGTGGCGTCATGTCTGGGGAAATTGTGTATTGGCAACATCTGTCACATCAGTAAATCAATAACCTATAATTTTAACGATGCGTGAAATAAAGACGAAAACCCGGTTAAGCCTTCCCTGCCGTTAACCACATGAAAAAGCCCCCTGCGCGGGCAGGGGGCTCTCAAGGTCAGTCTCGGGAAGCCGCGAGATCAGGCGGTGACGGCTGCGCCGCGGCGGGCATCGAGCGAGAAGGCGCCAGCGCCGACGGTGGCGAGCAGGATATAGGCACCGGCCAGCGTGATGTTCTTCATCAGCATGATCTGGTTCAGCGTGGAGAGCCAGCCGTTAGCTTCCGGCGGGAAGGCCGGCACGTTGATGGCGCTGCCGTGGAAGACGACACCGGTGAACACGCAGAAGATGGCAAGCGCCCAGCCGACGATGCGGACCTGGAAACCGACGAGGACGGCAAGGCCGGTCACCAGTTCGAACAGGCCGGCGAGATAGGCCAGGGCGGTCGGGGCGGGCAGGCCGGCACCGGCGATCATGCCGGCCGTGCCGGCGGCATCGGTGATCTTGCCGAAGCCGGCCATGATGAACATGAAGGAGAGAAGAACGCGGGCGACGAGAAGGAGAAGATCGCGGGACATGGGTTAGGCTCCTGGGCTTGCCGGGGGAATTCGACCCAGCCGGCGAAATCGTTGACGTCACGTCCGGCTGCCGCGACTGAACTGGCGAACCGAACAACTGACGTCAGAAATACCCGTGATCTGATATAAGTTAAATATGAACAATAAGCGACGCATCGTTCATCAATAGTGAACGAATATCCGGAAACATTTGCGTGATCGGCGCTTGCCGCAGACCGTTGCGCTTCCTACCTTTGGCCCACCGTCGGAGCACGTCCGGTGATAGGTGGTTCATGGGACGTGCTCCGGTTCTTTGTTTTACGCATTTCCGGACGGAAAACCGTGGTGACACTTTTCCTGGAAATGCTCCAGAAGGAGGCTCCCATGGCAGATCTGTCCGCTTTCCCCGTGACCCAGCGCTGGCCGGCGAAAAACCCCGACATCCTGCAGCTCTATTCTCTCGCGACGCCGAACGGCGTGAAGGTCTCGATTGCGCTCGAGGAGATCGGTCTGCCCTATGAAGTGCACAAGGTGACCTTCAACGACAATTCGCAGAAGAGCCCGGAATTCGTGTCGCTGAACCCGAATGGCCGTATCCCCGCGATCCTCGACCCGAACGGTCCCGGCGGCAAGCCGCTCGGCCTGTTCGAATCCGGCGCAATCCTCACCTACCTCGCGGAGAAATCTGGCAAGCTGCTGCCGAAGGATGCGGGCCAGCGATATGAAACGCTTGCCTGGGTGTTCTTCCAGATGGGCGGCGTCGGCCCCATGTTCGGCCAGTTCGGCCATTTCTTCAAATATGCGGCGGACAAGGTGGCGAACAATTCCTATCCCATGGAGCGCTACCGCGACGAGGCGAAGCGGCTCTTGAGCGTGCTCGAAAGCCGGCTCGAAGGCCGTCAGTGGCTGATGGGCGACGAATACACGATCGCCGACATCGCGACCTGGCCCTGGGTGCGCGGCACGGACGTATTCTACGGTGCAAAGGACGTGCTCGAACTCGACAAGTTCCCGAACGTCATGGCCTGGGTGGACCGCGCCTGGGCGCGTCCGGCCAGCGAAAAGGGCTGGGGCATACCGGCCTGATGCACGAGAACGATGACATGCGAAACCCGGCCACTGGCCGGGTTTTTCGTATGCGGCAATCGATCGGTCAGGCGAGGCGGGCCATGGGACCGGTATAGCCGGGCTCGGAGGCCATATCGAGCTTGAAGCGCGGGAAGAGGAACATGCCGGCCAGCACCAGTTCGCCGTTCATGCCGTTGCGGAGCGATTCCGCCATGCAGAACACCGGCTGGCGGTGGCCTTCGCCGAGGCTGATGGTGGAGGAGAAACAGAAGGAGGAAGCCGCCGCCGAGGCCTGCTCGAACAGCCCGACGATGTGCAGACGGTCGGCCCGGTCATAGGCGCGCGTCAGGCTCATCAGCCCGCATTCGCGCTCGTCCAGCCCGTGCAGTGCCGCGGACCAGTGGCCGAGGCGAATGGTGCCGTCGGTCAGATTGGCCGACCATTCCTCCGATATGCAGTATTGGGACAGGGCAGAGTAGGCGCCGCCTTCCGGTACAATGACCGGCCGGAACAATGGCCTCTCGCTTGTTTCCGCAATCTTGAACACGATGAACCCCCAGTTTGTCACAGGGCGCAACGGGTGCCGCGATCGGATCGCGTCTTCAGGCCGTCACGCGGGTGGACGGCGACGGACCGGCGGCAACGAGCCGGGATCCTGCGCCAGAGCCTTGGCATCGCATCAACGAGAAAAGGCCTTCGCGGGCGCGAAGACTGGTCTCGGAATGCAATGGGACTGATGCCCGGCCAAGCCGCGCGGCCATGATGGGCCTGCTTCGGATCGCCGTGCATTCCGCAAATCCAGGCTTGCCTCTACCCCTTTGACGAAGCACGCACAAACTCACGGAACAGGAATTGCCGCCTTTGGAAACGCGATACGCATGGCGGTCATCGACATCCGGCGGGTGTGTAGCGGCTTGTCTCTGCCCGTCCCGACCACCCCGGGGATGAAGGCCGATTTGTCATCTCGGCAAGACGAAAGGTAGCCAATGCCCATCAAACACGCAATGTGATTTTATGGCCGTATAATTTCATAGTATTATGTAATAGGTTATATTCAACGCCAAAGCGAATATATCAGCCGGGTCATCGACTTATCAAACGCAGAGTAGAATAATCGCGATCTATCTAAGATCTGGCAAAACAAAAGGCGGCTCTCGCGAGCCGCCTTCGTTATGCAGTCCAACAGGACATCAGATTATTACATCATGCCGCCAGTTCAGCGCGCTTGAAGCGCTGAACCATCTTTCGATCATGGGCGGCTCCAATGATGTGTCAGCCTTTGGCTGATCACATCATGCCGCCCATGCCGCCCATGTCGGGCATGCCGCCGCCGGCCGGTGCGTCCTTCTTCGGAGCGTCGGCAATCATGGCTTCGGTGGTGATGAGCAGCGAAGCAACGGACGCGGCGTCCTGAAGCG
>CAMFHT010000345.1 GCA_945952245.1 uncultured Rhizobium sp.
GCCCTGTAGATGGCGAGGAAATCGGCCGCTTTCAAGCTCGCACCGCCGATCAGGGCACCGTCCACATTGGCGACACCCATCAGCTCCTTCGCATTGCCGGGCTTGACCGAGCCGCCATAGAGCAGGCGCATGCCCTGCCCTTCCGTGCCGAAGCGGGCCTTAAGTTCGTTGCGCATGAAGAGATGCGCCTCGGCGACGTCGGCCGCAGTCGGCGTGAGACCCGTGCCGATCGCCCAGACGGGCTCGTAGGCGATGACAGTGTTTTCGGCGGTCGCCTCGTCCGGGACGGAGGCGGCGAGCTGGCGCTTCAGCACGTCGAGCGTTTCGCCCGCCTTGCGCTGCGCTTCCGTCTCGCCGATGCAGATGATGGCGACGAGACCGGCAGACCAGGCGGCGGCAGCCTTCTCGGCCACCAGCTCGTCGCTCTCCTCATGGTCGGTGCGGCGCTCGGAATGGCCGACGATGACATGCGTGCCGAAGCAATCGGCAATCATCTCGGCGGAGATGTCGCCGGTATGGGCGCCCGACGCCTTCACGTGGCAGTCCTGGGCACCGATCTGCAAGGGGCTGTCGGTCGCCAGCGCGGTCGCGACATAGAGCAGCGTCGCCGGCGGGCAGATGAGCGTCTCGACCTTTTCCGAGAGCGGGCCTTCCACGCCTTCCGCCATCGCCTTCAGCTCGTCCAGCGAGGCGCGCAGCCCGTTCATCTTCCAGTTTCCGGCAACCAGCGGCGTCACGTCAGGGGTCATGGATCTCGTCCTCTCGTTATGGGAACCGGACCTAGCAAAAGCGCAATGAAAAGGGAAGCAGACCGTCGGGCTATTGCGTGAGCAGCCAGTTCAGCACGCGCCGCCAGTCGGTCATGCGGACGGGCGTGCCGTGGGAGCCGGTCTCGAACAGCGTGAACCGCACCGGGTACTTGGCCTTGTGCAGCCTGTCGTAGATCGCCGTCTGGTCTTCAAAGGAATAGACCTTGTCGGCGCTGCCATGGGTGAACCAGATCGGCAGCTTCGCCTTGTGGAAGGCGCTCTTGAAGAAATCCGGGTCCGGCGCACCGCCCATGATCAGCATGCCCGAGAGGTTCTTCACCGCATCGGCCTCGCGGGTGATGCCCCAGCAGAGGAATGAGCCCATCGAGGCGCAGGAGAGGATGACGGGGTGCCCGCCGCTCGCGCTCTTTGCGGCGGCTATGAGATCGCTGATCTGCCGCACGCCCGAGATATCGAAGCGTTTTACCGTCGGGGCGTAATAGGTGCCGCCGCTCCGCGTCACCAGGTTCTTCAGCCGGTTGAAATTGCCGCCGAACCGCCAGTCGTTCGCGCCGAGCCGCCGGTCGCCGTCGCGGCCGTGGATGAAGATGACGGTGAAGCTCGCACCCTCCGCCTGCCCCACCCGTGTGACGGCAAGCGGACCCGAAGTCAGCGACAGCGTCTCGTCCACCTGCAGCTTCTTCGGCGCAAGATCCACATAGGCGGACTTCACCCGGCGCTCCGGCTCCTGGTCGCGGCCGTTGATGTCGCGCATCTCCTGGTAGTCGACGATCTCGTAATCGCCGCCATCGCGGCTCTCGATGACAGTCTTCGCCGAAAACAGGTCGTCCTTGAAGGGCGGCAGAGGCCCCTCGCCCGCAGCCTTCGCCGCTCCCGCGACCATGGAAAGCATGGCAAACGCAGCAAGGAGCGGGCGGAAGTTCGGCATGGATAGGGACCTCTGCGCTGTCGTTTGCGGCCTGCATGCCATGTCCGCAGTGGATATCGCAAGCAAATCAGCTGTGGACGGCGCGGGAAACTCGCGAACAAAACGAGAATATGCCAGTATGTCAGGGTGATTCGCCGGGCGGGATGATTGCGGTCATACCGGCTGTCGCCTAAAAGCTTTCATCCAGACATGGTGCCTTCAAGGCAGCCTGAAATCGAAGACCAGAATCGAAACCGATTGCCCATGGAAGATACATCCGATCTCTTCGCCGCCTTCTCCCCGGATGCGAAGGCCGAGCCGCGTCGCGAACAGCCGAAGCCGGCAGCTCCCGTGGCTGCCGCTGCGGCTGCCGAACCTGCGCGCCGGGCAGCCCCGCAGCCTGTCTCGCCGGCCGGTGACAGCTATGATGCCTCCGCCATCCGCGTGCTGGAGGGGCTCGAGCCCGTGCGCATGCGCCCCGGCATGTATATCGGCGGCACCGACGAAAAGGCGATGCATCACCTCTTCGCCGAAGTCATCGACAACTCGATGGACGAGGCGGTCGCAGGCCATGCCAATTTCATCGAGGTCTATCTGAACAAGGACGGTTTCCTGTCGGTCACCGACAATGGCCGCGGCATGCCGGTGGAAAACCATCCGCAGGTGCCGGGCGTCTCGACGCTCGAAGTCATCATGACCAAGCTGCATGCGGGCGGCAAGTTCGACGGCAAGGCCTATGAAACATCAGGCGGTCTGCATGGCGTGGGCGTATCGGTCGTCAACGCCCTCTCCGACTTCGTGGAAGTGGAAGTCGCGCGCAACCGCAAGCTCTACCGCCAGACCTTCTCCCGCGGCGTGCCGCAGGGCGGGCTTCAGGAGCTCGGCGACGTACACAACCGGCGCGGCACGAAGGTGACCTTCCGGCCGGACACGCAGATCTTCGGCGATCACGCGAAGTTCGATCCGGCCCGCATCTTCCGCATGGCGCGCTCCAAGGCCTATCTCTTCGGCGGCGTCGAAATCCGCTGGGGCTGCGATCCCGAAGTGCTGCCGCAGGGTTCGGAGATCCCGGAAAAGGCGGTCTTCCACTTCCCGGGCGGCCTGAAAGATTACCTGCAGGCCAATCTCGGCAAGGAGTTCACCGTCACCCGCGAGATCTTCGCCGGCAAGACGGAGAAGACCGGTGGCCACGGCGCACTCGAATGGGCGGTGACCTGGTATGGCGGCGACCAGCAGATCCATTCCTATTGCAACACGATCCCGACGCCCGAAGGCGGCACGCATGAGGCAGGCTTCCGCATCGCGCTGCTCAAGGGCCTCAAGAACTATGCCGAGCTGACGCAGAACAAGCGGGCGGCGCAGATCACGACCGATGACGTGATGATCTCGGCGATCGGCATGCTCTCCGTCTTCATCCGCGAGCCGGAATTCGTGGGCCAGACCAAGGACAGGCTGGCAACGGTCGAGGCCCAGCGCATCGTCGAGAATGCGCTTCGCGATCCCTTCGACCACTATCTCGCCGACAACCCCGCCGAAGCGGCGAAGCTCCTCGACTGGGTGATCGAGCGCTCGGAAGAGCGCCTGCGCCGCCGCAAGGAAAAGGAAGTCAACCGCAAGACCGCGGTGCGCAAGCTGCGCCTGCCCGGCAAGCTGGCGGATTGCGCCCAGAACACGGCGGAAGGGGCGGAACTCTTCATCGTGGAAGGCGATTCGGCCGGCGGCTCCGCCAAGCAGGCCCGCAACCGCGCCAACCAGGCGATCCTGCCGCTCCGGGGCAAGATCCTGAACGTGGCGAGCGCAGGACGGGAGAAGCTTTCCGCCAACCAGCAGATCAGCGATCTCATCCAGGCGCTTGGTTGCGGCACGCGCACCAAGTATCGAGACGAGGATCTCCGCTACGAGCGCGTGATCATCATGACCGATGCGGACGTGGACGGCGCCCACATCGCCTCGCTGCTGATCACGCTGTTCTACCAGGAAATGCCGGAGCTCATCCGCGGCGGGCACCTCTATCTCGCCGTGCCCCCGCTCTACCGCCTCTCCGGCGGCGGCAAGACCTTCTACGCCCGCGACGACATGCACCGCGCGGAGCTGATGGCGACGGTGTTCAAGAACCGCAAGGTGGAAATCGGCCGCTTCAAGGGCCTCGGCGAAATGATGCCGCAGCAGCTCAAGGAAACGACCATGGACCCGAAGAACCGGACGCTGCTGAAGGTCGCGATCGACGATGCGGACTTCGAAGGCACGCGCGATGCCGTGGACGCCCTGATGGGCACCAAACCGGAAGCCCGCTTCCGGTTCATTCAGGAGCGGGCCGCGTTTGCGGAGAATCTGGATATCTGATTAGGGCTTTGCGCGGGTGCGTTGACGCTTGAAATTGTCATCATCCTCGGGACGAGCCCCAGGATGACCACAAATAACAAGTCACCACCTGGTGATTTTCCTTACCGCCGGGAAATAAAGCCCGTAGGGCAAGAGCAGCAGCAGCTTCAGCATATACGTGAACCGCTTCGGGAAGGTGATCTCGAAGCCATTGCCGTTCATACCGTCAGCAATGGCCTCCGCAGCCTTTTCGGCCGGCATGATGGCCGGCATGGCGAACGTGTTCCTGGCCGTCGCGGCCGTTTCCACGAAGCCGGGATTGATGACCTGCAGCTTGATGTTCATACGGTCGAAGTCGAACTTCAGGCTTTCCGCCATGTTGATGAGCGCAGCCTTGGTCGCGCCATAGGCGGCGCTGCTCGGCAGTCCCCCATAGCCCGTGAC
>CAMFHT010000346.1 GCA_945952245.1 uncultured Rhizobium sp.
ACGGCCCGGGGGGTGAATGTGTGGGGGGCTACGC
This sequence comes from uncultured Rhizobium sp., assembly GCA_945952245.1. Lineage (GTDB taxonomy): Bacteria > Pseudomonadota > Alphaproteobacteria > Rhizobiales > Rhizobiaceae > Gellertiella. The sequence continues at coordinate 35 of CAMFHT010000346.1, forward strand.
CCACCGGAACGGCGCCTGGCTCTTCTCGGTCGACGCCGGAGCCACCCCGCTGTCGGCGGACTGGATCTCGGATGTCTGGTATCGGCACCTGGGCTGCGGCGCGCATATTGTCCGCAGTCTCTGGCACGATATCGGGCTGACATCGGAAGCGGACATGACCCATGTTGCACTCTACCTGTGCGGGCAATCTTCGGGTCAAACCGCACTTCACTATCAGACCGAGCGCGCCCATATCGATCTCCGGCGGCGCGGACAGGGGCTTCTGAGACGTGCCCGAGCCGAGGAGCAGAACGGTGCAATTGACCGGTGAAAAAAACTTCAGAAATCCCGAAAAAAATTGCTTCCAGCGTTTTGCGGATAGAGAGGACGGACCAATCTCCCGTTTGTGCGGCGAGGAATGGATCGCTCGCACGACGTTCGCCGCCTCATGGGCGGCTGAGAAGATAAAGGTGTGGGCTACGGCCGGATCACCGGAGTTCACCGCCCTATAGGCGGCTGAGGAAGGGGAAGAAAATGGATCAAACCCGGCTTCAATGAGCCCGACGAGATCCATATCTTTCTCGGACGGGGCGACAGAGGATTGCTCGCCCCGGATCGTTCACCGCCCATGGGCGGCTGAGAAAACAAAGGGTGGAGCCTTCGGGCAGAGCACCGCAGTTCGCCGCCTCATGGGCGGCAGGGAAGGGTCGAAGCGGGTGACTGCTTCGGCCCTTCGGCGTTTCTGTAGCCGTGTCGCGTATTCGGGACCGTGCAAGAGGCGGGCGTCCGGATCTGTGCGGGACCGGTTTTCGGGTGGACCGGCCCGCACAGAATCCCGACGCAGCGCCGGGTCAGGCCTGGTTCTCAAGTGTCAAACAGGAGCCAATATGCTACAGCCTCAACCACTTCCCGACCTCGTCGGCTTTCTCGAGAAGGAGGGTCCTGCGCTCCACGCGCTCGCCCGCCAGCTCGCCGGCCCCCGTGGGGCGGCGCTCGTCACCCGGACCTCGCTTGCCGCAAAGCGCGGCGCGCCTCTTCCACGTTTGCTCGCGGACCTCTGCGACCTGCATGCTATCCTGTCACTCGAAGAGGTCGGCGATCCGGACCGGCCCGAGACCGGGTTCTTCGCGGCACTGCCGCCACTGACCGAGCGTTTCGTCGACGAGGCCTGCAGACTCACCGACGCTGTCGAGAGCCACATTGCAGAGCTTCGGTCCGTTGTCCGCGCCCCCAAACCCGGTCTCGCGGCATAGCCCTCCGCCGCAGATCCGCGTCCGGTCCGCCGGGCGCGCTTGACCCAGGACAATCCCGTCCGTGATCGAAGGAGGGGTCACATGCACAGTCAAGGAATTGACATCGACCAGTTGGCCGTCGAAGCGATGCGTCTTGCAACCGAGGTGGTGACCGCGGCCAGGTCTTGCGGTTTGGACCTGCAGAAGGGTGGAACGCTGCAGCGCGCCCTGCGTGATCTCGCCGGCCCGCAGCTCTTTGCCGCGACGGGCGACTCCGCGATCGACCTGATCGAGGAGACGGTCTCAGGAGAGATCGAAGCCGAGTTTCTCGACCTCGTGCTCGAGCCGGTGGTGGTCCGCGCCTGCGGCGATGTCGAAGACTACGAGTGGATCGAATGGCCCCTTTACACCTCGCGGGGAGAGGAGCTTTTGCGCCTGCAGCAGAAGCTGGGGACGCTGAAGGACAGGCGTGCCACGGTCATCGCCTGGCATGACAGCCAGACAGCCCTTGCCCGGTTGAGACGCGCCTGAACGACAACTCGATGGATCCCTCGGGACCGCTTTGCGGCCCCGAGGGTTTTCTTGGTATTTGCTCAGGCGACGTTTGGTTTCCAGGGCGCGAGCTCGGTCTTCATCCGCGTCGCCAGATCCGGCTCGTCCTGCATCGCGGTGACAACCGCGTTGCGATACGCTTTGAAGAGCGTGAGCAGCCGCTTCACGGCAAGAGCGGGCTGACCGAACTCGCTGGCAACATGCTCCGCAGAACGCCCATGCCGCAGCTCCGATTCCGGATGACTGCGGCTGGGATCACGAATGGCCTCGCAGCAAGCGCAGCGGTGGCTCAGATAGAAGCGTCCGGCGCTGTCGAAGGTGCCCGGCACTCGAGCCTGTCGCCTTGCCCGGCGATACGCGATATCGGCCGCCTCCACCATTGCAGCACTGTATCCGCGCGACAGCGCGGCCTCGGTGATAAGTTGTTTCAATTGTGTCATTTGGATAGCTCCTCTTTCTGGCAAGAGGGAAATGGGTCCGAGCGAAAAAAAGGAGAAAATAAAGAGATCGGCCGGATTAGGTGCTTTTGCTCGGTGCAGTTGCTCCGCAGAATCTTGGTTTTCCCAAGGGTGGGCCACAATCGGAAATCAGGGCTTCAGTGAGATCTGAACTTCCGAAAGCGCGTTGTCGGCCATGCCGCCCTGAAGGTTTCTCAGCCACTCAAGGAAGTCGTCCTGTCTCGGTTGACCGAACGCCAGGCGATAAACGGCCACCGACCGCTTCAGCCAGCCCAGCCGTGCGGTTTCGCGACTGTAGGGGAATGACAGGACCCGTCTTTCAACTTTTGCGGGTCCGGGACAGATCCAATAGGGCTCCAGATCAGAATCGCCTTTCGCCGCGTCTCGCGCCGCCCTGAACATGGCGGCCCAAGGGTCTGACTCGGTGCTCTCGAAAAGCTTCGTTCTTTGTGCGGAGGCGACATTAAGTCGAATGGCGTGGCTCTTGTAGCGGTGCACACGCCCTTCCCTTTGCTCCAGATCAACCGGGTTCGACGGCAAGTTCCAGTGAACGAGGCGGTGGCAATATGGGTGAAAATCGAGGCCTTCCTGTCCGACCGAAGTTGACGCGAGCACAAAGGGTCGGAATGGAGAGTTGAACGCCTCGCGGACGAGGCCGGTGCGCTGTTCTCCGCTTTCATCTTCACCGCGGGGAGCGAGCCGCATTGCGAAGCGACCGCGCATCCTGAAGGGGATGTTGACGATCTTTCCCCGGCGAATGCTGACCTCGTCGACATCAATCTGTGCCGGACGCAGGGAAAGAGCGGCGACCATTGCCTCTGCAAGTTCAGGGATGGCTTTTTCGGTCGGATGCCCCTGCAACCCCTCAGCCTCGAGAAGCACGTGAACATATTCGTCAAGGACCGATTGCAGGTCATGTTCTGCACAGAACCGCAGGATTGATCGCCAGTAGTGGTCATCTTCCGACGCGCGCAGGAGGGCCTGACTTTCCGGTTGGTTGAACAGTGATCGGAATCCCATGCCGACTTTCGCCGCTGCCGTGAGCATCACTGGCGACGAAAGCCCCAGATCGGGAGCAATGCGGGAGAACGCCCGAAGGGCGCAGGTCGCCGGACTCCCCAAGGCGACATCTGCGAGATGAGACACCAGCTCAGCGAGATCAACAGAACCGAGAATTTCGTCTGCTTGCGCTGCCGAATGCAGAGCCCTTACATGGGCCGGCCAGGCCTCCTCGTCGCCACAGGCAATCAGGCCCCCGGATGCCTGAAGCCAATCCGCGAAGGATCTGGCATCACGGAGGTCAAGCCAGGCGCCGGATGCCCACTCCCAAGTGACTTCCCGATCAGGAGGCATCTGGGCGCGGTGCAACATTTGGGCGAGCGGCTCTACGGCCGACATCGCGGCGATCCGCTGCTGTTCCTGGTTTTCGACAAGCCTGTTCCTGCAAAGAATATGCAGCGGATCGACGGCCGCGGCGAGCGCCGGCGACGGACACACGAGCTGGAGGGCGCGCAATCCTGCCAGCCGTCCCTGGGCTTCCCTGAACTGGATTGGCCTGGTCGTCGGGCGATCGAAATAGCCGTGTTGCTTGTATCCCAGTCCCATTTGCCGCTCGGCCTCGTGTGAAAGCCGCTCGGCCTCGTGTGAAATCAGCGCGGCAATCGCATCTGGCACCATCGACCAGGAAGAAAACACCAGCGCCTTGGTCCCTTCGATCCGCTCACCGAAATATGGAAGAGAGGGCGGCATCCACAGACGGTTTGCCAGATCCGCTTCAAAGGCGAGCCGCTTGAGGGCACGCATCCGGCCATTGTTCAACGGGAGGGACCGATATTGGTCGACATCGGATCGGCGCAGCTGGAACGGTCGAACAGCCTTTAGGGCAGACAGCAGTTCGGGCGTCGGATGGTCAGCCAGGTCGTCCAGTCGCTCGCGAAGCTTGTAGTCCCGCATGAAGCTCATCAGGTAGGGCGCAGAGTTCCAGTATTCGAGAGTTCCGGGTGCGCGGGCAGCCTCGGCTACCGCTGCAATGGTGCGCGCCTCGAGCAGGTCGCCGGGCGTGACGTCCACAGTCTCCGCGACTTCTCGAACCATGGAGTCACGCGCTTCCGTTTCGCCGACGCGTTCGGTTCTGGTGACGACACGGCGCAGACGGGCCTCGAGGTTGACC
>CAMFHT010000347.1 GCA_945952245.1 uncultured Rhizobium sp.
TCCTCGTGAGTGTGATGGTCGAGCACGTCGCAGAGAACCAGCGCCGTGCCTTCGAGCCACGGAATGCGGCGAAGCGTCGAGAGGTCGGGCTTCATGGTATAGTCGCCATAGCCCTTTTCCCAGCTGGTCGCCTTGTAGCCGGAGACGGTCTCCATCTCCATGTCGGTCGCCAGCAGGTAGTTGCAGCTGTGGGTTTCCTCGAAGGCGCTCTCGGTGAAGTATTCCGCCTGGAAGCGCTTGCCCATCAGGCGGCCCTGCATGTCCACCATGCAGGCGAGAACGGTATCGATACGGCCCTCGGCGACATCCTTCTTCAGATCGTCAAAGCTGTATGCGGTGCTCATGGTGCTTTCTCGCCCGTTTTTTCTTTAAGGCCCCTCCTCCCTTGAGAACGAAGAGAACCTTGCCGGCGGATCTTCTGCCCGCCTGCTCCCAAATTTTCAGATCCGGAAGGCCGCAATCACGGCCTTCCGGGTTTTCGTTTCCGTCAGGCGCCGAGTGCCTGTTCAGCAGCGGCGATTTCGGCCTGGCGTGCGCGCACGGCATCGTCCGTCAGCGGCGGGCCCTGGAAGCGCCGGCGCTCGAAGGCATACCAGACGACGATGAGGACGACGATCAGGCCGGCCAGGAACTGGCCTACCAGCTGATACGGGGGCTGGAAGCCCACGAAGGCGAGGATCGCACCGCCGATGACGGCAAGCACGGCAACCGGCTTCGACCAGACGCCGAGGTCGAACGGACCCTTCTTGTTCCAGCTCTTGCCTTCGGCGAGGATGCCCGCGCCGATCGGCATGATGTAGGAGACGTAGAGGAACACCGCGCAGCCCGAGGACAGGATGATGTAGGCATTGGCATCGTTGCCGGCGACGAGGCCGAGAACGAAGGTGAGGATGGCGCCGGTGATGATCGCCGGGCCCGGCGTGCGGTACTTCGGGTTGACCTGCTTCAGCCAGCCGGACGCACCGGGAATACCGCCGTCACGGGCGAATGCGAATATCATGCGCGACAGCGAAGTCATGCCGGCGAGTGCGCAGAGGAAGTTCGAAAGAACGATGCCGATGGCAATGATGTTCTTCAGGATCTGCGGCATGTGGCTGGCTTCGAGCGTATAGGCAAACACCGACCAGCCCTTGGCAGCGCCTTCGTCGACGCTCGGCATGGCGAGCAGCACGGCGGCCACCAGAACCCAGCCGAAGATGGCCGACCAGAACACGGCGTTCAGCATGCCCTTCGGCACGGCGCGCTGCGCATCCACGGTTTCTTCCGAGGTGTGCGCGGACGCATCGAAGCCCGTGATCGTGTAGCAGACGTGCAGCAGGCCGAGTACGAAGGCAAAGAAGATGCTCTGCGTCGCCGGCCAGGTACCTGCACCGGGATCACCGGTATAGTTCTTGAACTCGACGAGGCGCGAGAAGTCGAGCGGCACCGGCGAACCGAAGATCAGGCCGAGGATGATGATCACGGAGACCGCGAAGATCAGGTAGCCCGAGAAGTCGGTGAGGAGGCTGGTGACGCGGATGCCGGCATAGTTCATCACGGCCTGGACCAGCGTGATGAGTGCGACGGCGATCGTCAGTTCCGTGCCGGTGAAGCCGTTGGCGTCCATGCCGAACATGCCGACCAGGATGAGATCGCGCAGCAGAAGGTAGACGCCGTAGTTCACCGAGGCGACCACGAACAGCAGGCCGAAGAGGTTGATCCAGGCGGTTGCCCAGCCCCAGCCGCGGCCACCGAGAATCGAGGCCCAGTGGTACAGACCCCCGGCCGTCGGATAGGCCGACGCGATCTGGCCCATGGAAGCGGCAACCAGAAGCGCAAAGATCGAGCCCACGATCCAGCCGATGCCGATCGACGCGCCACCGGCAGCGCCGAGCGCAACCGTGTAGGCGCCGATACCGCCGGCCAGAATGCAGATGATAGAGAATGAAATGGCGAAATTCGAAAATCCGCTCATGCGGCGCGCGAGTTCCTGCGCATAACCCATTGAGTGGAGGTGTTTTGCATCATCATCAAGATGGCTGCTCATGGCCTGATGCCCCTGTTCCCTCAGGTCCCTGCCCTATTGCAGGAACTTCCTTTTCCAAGATGCGGCAGGAACTCGCGTTCCAGCCGCCCGCATTGCTGCTCCCAGGTCTTTTTTATGGTTGCCTTGCTTCAGAGCGACTTGCTCAGAAGCTCCGCGAGATAGCCGGCCATGACCCGTTGGCCGTCTTCATTTCTGATGAGGTCGTTGCGCACTTCGATCATCACGTTCCGGATATCGCGGGCAAGACCATGCTTTATGAGTGTATGTGTCACGCCGTCAGCGGGCCCGTAGGGCTCGTTGCGGCGGATGTCGTATTTCGACCCTTCCGATGCGGCCAGCATGGCATCGGCAAGCCGCGCATCGCGGTCGTGCAGGATGCCGATCTCGACCGCACGCTCCTTGCCCATGTAGACGGGCGTGAAGGAATGCATCGTCACCAGCACCGTTTCCAGTCCGCGGGCAGCACGCGCCTCGATGGCCCGGGAGACCGCCTCGTGGAACGGCAGGTAGAGCGCCTCCGTGCGGCTGTCGCGCTCGGCCTCGGTCAGCGCGCGGTTGCCGGGGATCTCGTAGATCTCGCTCGTTTCCGGCATGGCACCCGGCGCTTCGGGCGGACGGTTGCAGTCATAGGCGAGGCGCGAGAAGCGCTGATAGATCAGCTCGGCATCGAGAAGCCGGACCAGCTCCTGCGAAACGGCGAGCGCGCCCGGATCCCAGGCGATATGGCTTTCCAGCGCGTCCGGCGAAAGCCCGAGCGTGCCGAGACTTGCCGGCAGCCTGCGGGATGCGTGTTCGCAGACGATGAGCACGGAGCCCCTGCCGGCCGCGTTGACGACGGCGACCGGTGAACCCTCGGCTTCGCTCAGAAGCTTCTCGACTGCCTGCATGCGGATACGCCCACCCAACAACCTTAACACGGTCTTAATTCAGAAAAGAATTCTTCACCTTTGGCCTCCTGTCAACGGGGGTTTCTGAAAAAATCTTTTCATTGCCACAATTGACTCCTGTCACAATTGCGGTTTTCATTTGTGACAGAGGCCGCCGGGAGAGCGGCCCGGGGAGCATAAGGCCTTGTCCAGCGCGGCAAAAACAGTTTCCGATGTGATCCGGGGCCAGTTTGAAACACTGACCCGCGCGGAAAGACAGCTGGCCGAGAGCCTGCTGGACAACTATCCCGTTTCGGGACTGGGCAGCATCACCACGGTTGCGGAGAACGCCGGCGTTTCGACTCCTACGGTTGCCCGCATGGTGCAGAAGCTCGGATACAAGGGCTATGCCGAGTTCCAGTCGCACTTGCACCAGGAACTGGAGGCGACCCTTTCCAATCCCATTGCCAAGCATGACCGTTGGGCGGCGAATGCGCCGGGCACGCATGTGCTGAACCGCTTTGCCGAAGCCATCATGGGCAATCTCCGTGAGGCGCTGGGCGATCTCGATCCGAACTCCTTCAACGAGGCGGCCACCCTCCTCGCAGACCGCAAGCGGTCCGTCTATTTCGCCGGCGGGCGCATCACACGCGTGCTTGCCGAATACTTCTTCAACCACATGCAGGTGATCCGGCCGCAGGCCGTCATGATCGCCGCCCATTCCAGCAGTTGGCCCCAATATGTCCTGAACATGAACGAGGGCGATGTCCTCGTGATCTTCGACATCCGGCGCTACGAAATGGAAATGGCGACGCTCGCCGAGCTTGCCCGCGCTCGCGGCGTCGAGATCGTTCTCTTTACCGACCAGTGGGTATCCCCCATCGCCCGGCAGGCGCGGCATACGTTCCGCAGCCGCATCGAGGCGCCGTCCGCCTGGGACAGCTCGGTCGTCACCCTCTTCGTCGTGGAGGCCCTGATCGAGGCCGTTCAGAACGCCACCTGGGACGAAACACGAGAGCGGATAAAGACCCTCGAGGGTCTTTTCGAGCAGACCCGACTGTTCCGCAAACCGGGCTAGGGAGGAATGAGAAGAAAGACGGCCTAGAGGGCGCACGCCCGAAAACAGGGGCATGGTGCGGTTCGGACAAACGTGAATTCATTGTCACAAACGACGAAGCGAACCGTCACAAATGCTTCACCGAACGGAAGTAACAGCACAGCGCTGCACACAAAGAGGAGAACTCCAGTGCTTTCCAACACCCGCAAAATCCTGTCGCTCACGACCGCCATGGTCATTGCCTCGGCCTCGTTTGCCGCCGCCGACAACATGGATGCCCTCGTCAAGGCCGCACAGGCCGAAGGCACGCTGACGACCATCGCCCTCCCGCACGACTGGTGCGGCTATGGCGCGATCATCGACGGCTTCAAGGCCAAGTACGGCCTGAAGGTCAACGAGCTGAACCCCGACGCCGGTTCGGGCGACGAGATCGAAGCCATCAAGGCGAACAAGGACAACAA
>CAMFHT010000348.1 GCA_945952245.1 uncultured Rhizobium sp.
ATGGCCTTGATGTGACATCCGGGCAGCCGGTGACCTGGGCGCACGGCCTGACATGGGATACTCCCACGCTGTCGTGGGCTGAAGTAGGTGACGCCGTCGCCGTGATATCGGCGGCGATCTCGAGGCTGCCGGCATATCTCGTTCTGATCGATGAGGATGGTGACGATATCGCCCTTATCAAATGCCTGACACTCCCGAAGGTGGTATCGAGCGCCGAGGGCTATTCCATCGTCTACGATATCAGAACCGGCTTCGGCGACGGTGCCGGCAGCAAATGCCGCTTCGTGGCGCTCTCGTTCGGCGGCCGCAATGCTCCCAATACCAAGCCCTTCCAGCGGTATCTCGTGCCCTCCGAGGTCGAGTTCCCGAATGGCGAGCAGCGGCTCGGCCCCTTTCCCGTAAACCTAGACCTGAAGAAGACCATCCGCGAGTTCTTCACGGTCTCCCTTCTCATAGGGGAATGATGAAATGTCCGGTGAAAACATCAACGTTTTTGACCCGATCCTGCACCCGGACCTCAAGAATGTCCTCGACCGATCGGCAGTACGCCCGCAGATCGAGCGCGTCTATTTCGAGGATGGCGGTTTTTCTCAAGGGGCAGATCTGAACGACGCCTTCTCGATCGAGGCGAGGCGCCGGACTGACATTGGCAACCTCATCGCCAAGGATGGCGATCGCCAGAGGGGCGCTGACGTCGTGGTCGACAAGGATGCCGGAACCGTCCGCGTTACCGACGGCACGGTTTATATTCAAGGCGCGCTACGCGCCATTGCCGGTGCATTGCTGACTGGGGTGCCGATGACCGGCGATGTCCGCATTGGAGCCAGGGCCATCCAGACGGTCATCCGCGGCGCCGACGATGGCATCTTCCTGGGCCAGTCTCCAGATGCTGTCGAAAGCTATGGCGAGGAAGGAGCGATCCGGACCCGCATCGATTGGTCTTGGGGCCACGATCAGGACGGTATATCAGGACAGTTCTTTCCCTATGTGCTGATCCGTAATGGCGGCCTGATCAGCCAGGATGCGCCGCCGACGCTCTCGGGCGTGCAGCAGCAGATTGCGGTTTACGACTATGACAGCCACGAAAACTATGTGGTTCGCGGCTGCCAGGTCTCGGCGATCGGCCGGCAGGCTGGTGCGCAGGTCTTCGCCATCGCGGAGGGCACGGCGAATATCCTGGGCTTTAAGGTGCAGCGCCCGTTCGCGACTCGTCATATCGAGACGGAAGCTCCGGACCTAAGCATTGTGGATGCCGAGGCGCACACCTTCGATGACGGCGGGACCGGCACTGCGGTGATCCCGCTCCGTCATAGCCCGATGGCGCATATCAACAGCGTCATCATCACGAAGCAGCGCACCGTGACCCTGATCAAGGGACCGCCGAATGGCGCGGACGCTCTCCCGGATGACAGCGTGACGGCGATCACACTCGTCAAGCAGGGAGGCACAACCTATGTCGCGACGACAAGCTACTTGCTGAACAACGATACCGTCGACTGGGCTCCAGGCGGCGCAGAGCCGGCAACGGGAAGCTCCTATGACGTGACCTATCGGTATCTCGACGCGCAGCCGATCATTTCCTCGACGGATACCTCGATCACGGTTTCCGACGGCGTCACCGGTGGGCAGGTGCTCATCGGCTATGATTACAAGCTCCCGCGCGTCGATCGTATCTGCCTCGATAAGAACGGGAATGTCGTCTATCTCAAAGGCCTGTCGGCGCCGGTCCAACCGCAGCCTCCGGGCGTTCCGAAATCCGTCGTCAACCTGGCGCGGATCGAGAACACATGGTTCGGCACCCCGAACGTCATCAACGATGCAGACATCGCGGTCCCGGTCGCGCTCGAGCGGCGCATGTACAACAAGCTGCTCGACACGCTCAACCAGGTTACGTTGCTGCGGCAGCAGATGGACATCAACGTCCGCGCATCCGGAAGCCAGCTTGGCATGTTCTCGGACCCGCTGACATCCGACTACTATCGCGATGCCGGCGAGGTTCAGAACGGAGCGGTCTTCGGCGGATCATTCCAGATCCCGATCACCCCGACGTTTCGCAATGTGTCGCTCCCGCAGCAGTTAATGCTCGACTATTCGGACACGATCTCGATCCGGCAGGAACTCGTTTCCTCCTGCGTCAAGATCAACCCGTACCAGTCGTTCTCGCCGCTCCCAGGCGCGCTGAAGATCACTCCCGCGAAGGATTACTGGACGGAAGAGCAAACCGTCTGGCTATCGCCCGAGACCCGCGTGTTCGGCGCCGGCAACCAGGAGCGCGTGGTCGACGTGGACGTGCTCGAGGATACGCAGACAGCGCCCTTGCGTTACCTGCGGCAGATCCCCGTGGACTATGTGATCTCCGGCTTCGGCGCGGGCGAGGTTCTGACGTCGCTCACCTTCGACGGCATCAACGTCTTGTCCTCAACCGTCGCGGCCAACGGGCTCGGAGTGATTTCGGGCAATTTCATCATACCGCCGAAGGTAACGGCAGGGCGCAAGCAGGTGCGGGCGCAGAGCGCGGCCGGAACGGTTTGCGTGGCCACCTTCGAAGGGCAAGGCCGTATCGAGACCATCCAGCTCCGACAGGTCACGACCGTCGAGCGGTTCCAGGCGGTCCAGCCGCGGCGCGTCGAAATCGGCAGAGGTAGCGATGGCCGCGCTGGGGGCAGCCCCGATCCGCAGGCGCAGAGCTTCACCTTTACCGAAGGTCGTCACGTCACCGGCATCGATCTTCGCTTCTGCTCAATCGGCGACCGGAACAATCCTGTTATCATCGAGGCCGTGACGGTCGAGAACGGGTTCCCGACGACACAGATCATCGCGCAGACGGAAATCGACATGCATGCCGTCGTGGTCAACCAGTGGACGCCGTTTAACTTCCAGGTCCCGTTCTATCTGCCGCCAGGGCAGATGTTCGCTTTCGTGGTCAAGACGAACGATCCGAACCACTCGATCTCTGCCGCCGATCGCGGCCAGTTCGATGCTGCACAGCAGAAGTGGATAGCGGCACAGCCCTATACCATCGGGACGCGCTTCTCCTCTTCGAATGCGATTTCCTGGACGGTGCATCAGGATAGCGACCTGACGTTCCGCATCCGGACCGCGGTGTTCTCGCCGACAACGAAGATCGTCAACCTCGGCAACTTCAATGTCGTCAACTGCTCGGATCTCATCATCCGCTCGGATGTGTTCCTTCCGGAGGATTCGTGCACTGTCGTCTTCGAAGTGGATTTCGGTACCGAGCCTACGATCCGCATCCTGCCCGATCAGGTCTATGAGCGGACATCCTACTTCACCGGCCAGATCAAGGTCCGCGCGGTGCTTAAGGGGAATGCTCGCGTCAGCCCCGTGATTGACCGGGACATCCTGATGATCTTCGGCGAAATGAAAGCTTCCGGGACATACATCTCGCGCGCCTTCAAGATCGGCACCTCCGTTGACATGCATTCCGTGATGGCAACCAAGCTTCCGCCTGGGTCTAGCCTTCAGGTCTATGTGGATGCCGGCGACGATAACTGGCAGGCCATGACGCAAGTCTCGGCACTCACCCTCGAAAGCGGATTCATCGAACGGGACTTCGGCAAGAACCCGTTCTCGGCTCCTACCGGCGGACGGCTGAAGCTTGTGCTTCAGGGCGGCCCGGCAGCTCGCCCGTCCGTGGCCGACCTTCGCGGCTATTCCATCTGATAGGAGAACCTTATGGCCGGGACTGAAATTGATCAGGTTACCGCGAACCGGAGCTACCCGATCCCCAACCGGACGAACAATCTGGACTTCGACGTGGCACGGCTCCGTGCTGCCTTTAATGCGATCGACGGGGACATCGCCGATGTCATCGTCGCACTCGCTATGGCGGCACCTTTGGCTAATCCGATTCTCACGGGGCAGCCGAAGGCGCCGACGCCTCTTCAGGGCGACAACAGCACTCGACTGGCCACGACGGCGTATGTCGACGCGGCTGTCGGCGGCGCGGACTTGTCCGGATATGCAAAGTTGGACAGCCCGAACCTCACGGGCAGCCCGACCGCCCCCACGCCGCCGGAGAACGCGAACGATGCCAAGCTCGCGCCTACGGCTTATGTCGATCGAGCCATCGCCACCCTTAAAGGGACCGCGAACGGAAGTTTCGACACTCTCGGCAAGCTGATGGACGTCGTCCTGCTCCGGCAGAAGGTCTCCGACGTCAACGACAACGCCGGAGCCAAGAACGAAATAATCAACGGCGATTTCGATTTCTGGCAGCGGCTTGAGTATTTCGGTTTCACGACTGGATCGTGGGTGGCTCCGGTTACGAACTACTTTGGCGCGGACAGATGGCAGGCGACTTCAACCGGCACCGGGGGCCAAGGCACGATGTCTCGCCAGCTATTCCCCGCGGGGCAAACTGACGTTCC
>CAMFHT010000349.1 GCA_945952245.1 uncultured Rhizobium sp.
GGATTGCTGCGCTCCATCCGCAAGCTCGATCGGGACGTGTCCGTTGTGGTGACGAAGAGCAAGACCACGCGTAACAGCCCTGCCGTCGCCTGACCCACCCACCCCCCGTCCCAAATCCGCACACCTTCCTCCCCATCGGAATCAGTGCTACTTGTCCTTCGGCTGTTCGTGCGAAGCAAAGGCTGTCTTATCAGGTGTTCCGGGTTCCCCTTCTCGTTGCCGTCGTGCTGGTCATTGCCTTTGCGGGGGGCATTTTTTCCACTTTGTCGCTTCTGGAGGCGACCGTAGGCTTCGGGGCGATCCGGCTGGGCGCCTGGGAGGCGTTTCCGGATGCGCAGACGGCGAGTGCGGACCCCTATGCCAAGGCCCACCGCGCCAAGGGCGGCAGGCTGCTCTATGGCAGCGCCGAGGGCCTCGCCTTTCAGGCGGATGAGGACGACAGCAGCGAAAAACTTTCCGCCGCCTGCGATTACCGGCTTTCCGGACAAACGCCGATTACGCGCGCCTGGAGCCTCTATGTCGCCCGGCCGAACGGGCAGGCCATGCTGACCACGGATGGACGGCCCATGGCGCTGAATTCCTGGACGGTGCTCCGGCGCGAGGATTCGAGCTTCGTGGTGGAGCTTTCGAAGGATGCGAAGCCCGGCAACTGGCTGGCGCTTTCCGGTGGCGGCCCCTTCCGGCTGGTGCTGACGCTTCTGGATACGCCGACGGCCGGCAGCTCGGGCCTGCTCGATCTTTCCATGCCCAGGCTGGTGCGCGTGGGGTGCCGCAATGCTTAGGCTCTTTCACGCCGTCATCACCGGCCTCGTCGGCGCGGCACTTCTTCATGTCATCATCATTCTCGCGCTGCCGCATTACGTGAAGGCGACGGCCTATGAGCGGGTCTCCGCCTTCGGCGGGCCCGGCAGCTTCCACCGCCTGCCGGATGCCGCCTCCCCCTTCGGCCTCGCCTCCGGCCCCGGCCCTGCCCGCGCGGAAGCGAACATCGTTGCGCCCATCGTCAACCAGGACCCTTACCTCGCGGTCTCGGCCTGCACGGTGTCGATGGAAAACGGCCCCGTCCGGCTCTATGCCGCGGGCGACGTGCCGCTCTGGTCGGTGGTAATCTTCGACAGGGAATCCAACGAGGTGTTCAGCATGAACGACCGCACCTCGGTGTCCGGCGCGCTCGATATCCTGCTGGCGCGCAAGGCGGAACTGCCCGCCATCCGCAAGACGCTGCCGGAGGAACTCAGCCAGTCCATTCTCGTGGAAATGCCGCGCGAGGGGGGCTATGCCGTGCTGCGCGCCTTCGTGCCGCGCGCAAGCTTCGTCGCCGGCGCGGAAGATTTTCTGGGAACGGCGGAATGCGGGCCGTGGAAGCCCGCGGCGGGCGGCTGATGGCGGTCAGCCTCCGCACGTCAATCCAGCCTACAAAACCCTTACGGCTTTACCAGCCGCGTGCTGATTTCCATGGGCTGCGCGGCCGGCTGAAGCCGTTCGTAGCGCACGCCGGTAAACAGCAGGACCCGGCCTTTCTCGCCGTGGTCTTCCGTGGTGCGCAGCGTCCGCTTCGGCGTTCTGGCGCGGTCTTTCAGGTCTATCACGTTGGCCATGCTCGTCTCCAAAGTTGAACAATGAGACGGATGAACGAAGTACCGATTTCACCCTGCCGGTCCATTGCCGGCCGGCGCATTCCGGGGTTCCCCTGCAGCCGTCAGTATACGGCTGATAACTTTCGGGGGGTGCTCCCGGTTCCGGGTTTTGGCATAAAATCCCGTCGCGGGGGCTGAGCGCCCGGCTTCATCTGCGCCTTTCCCTCATACCGCGTATCGGGGTGTCATGCCACCGATGCGCGAAGCAGTTCGACACGAGTTCTATCGCCAAACGGGACGGCGAAATTGATCTCGCGCAAATCCACTCGAACCTTTGCGGTTTTGGCCTTGGCCAAAGCCCCTGCAGTTCTTGGGAATGTTATATATCAATCACGAACGCAAATCATTGTCGATGGCCGAATTCAGCCACAGGATAGTTAACAGGTCGCTAACGATTTTGCTCTAAATTGATCCGGTGTCTTGCGTAACCCTATGGATAGTTCAGTGAACGACCGTTTCAGAGATCTCGAACGACCGCTCGCCATGCGGAAGAAGGACGTGGTGCTTCTTGCCACCGTCACCAGCTTCGAGGCGCTGAGCCTGCCGGGCAAGACGGACCTGAAGCAGTTTGCCGAGCTCTTTCCCCCGCTCTTTGCCGCCTCCTCGGCGGAGGCGCAACGCCAGGCGGTGGCGGCCCTTACCCAGTGCCCCTTCGTGCCGGATGCGGTTGCCCTCTTCGTCGGCCGCCAGCCGATCGAGATCGCCTGCCTGTTCCTGAGCTCGGCTTTATCCATTTCCGACGAGGTGCTGATCACAGTCGCCGCAACGACGACGGAGGCCCATGCGCGCGCCATCGCCAAGCGCGAAAGCCTGTCGCCCGTGGTGGTGGATGCGCTGGTGGGGCTGCGCCACGACCGGCTGAAAAAGAAGGTGGTGGGAACACCCGTTTCTGCCCAAATCCGGCCACAGCAGGCCATCACTCTCCCTGCCGAAACGCCCCACAAGCCGCAAGAGGAAGCCAGCAGGATGCAGGACGAAGACCGGAAAGACGTGGCCACGCCAACAACCTCAGGTGAGAACGAACGCCTCGCGCGTGAGGAAAAATTGCGCCAGGACATCAAGGCGCTCGCCCGTCATCTCAACCCGCCGGAAGAAGACCGCGCCGGCCTTCGCCACATCCAGCCGGTGGAAATGGCGCTCTTCGCCCGCTTCGCCCGCGCAGGCGAAATCGGCATGTTCACGACGGCGCTGTCCTATGCGCTCTCCTCCACCCGCTGGCTTGCGGAACGCATCCTGCTCGACATGTCCGGCCAGCCTCGGCATGCCGGATCAGGATGCCGCAGAGGTGCTGACCGGCATCTACCCGCACCTCGCCGCCGCCGATGGCCACGGCACGAAGGCGGACCTGCTTCTCGAATCCCTCGACCAGCGCGAATGCGATCTGCGCGTCGACAGCTGGCTTCGCGCCGATACCTACAGCTTCCCCGCCGCCGGCCAGGGAACGGATCGCAACGCTAAGGTCCGCCGCTTCAAGCGGTAGGATTTTCCCAAGGGGCTGATTTCAAAACGGGCGCTGCGGCGCCCTTTTTCATGGCCTCGCTCAGCCTTCGCCGACGGTAATGTAGCGGCTGGCATCCTCGGTCTCGACCTCGACAAGCCAGAGGTCCGGGTCCCATTTCAGCTCGCGGGCGATCACGGCCTCCACCGCCTCCGCCTCGCCCCTCTCCACGCGGATCTCGAAGCGACGCTCCGGACGCTCCTCCTCGAAGATCGATTGGGGGGCAGGGCCATAAAGCGTCTCCGTGCCGTCGCGATGGCGCTGGCGGAGAAAGATCGCCCCCGCCCCTTCCGCGCCCTTGCGCTCCACGGCAGCAAAACCGCCATCCTTGAAGATGCGGCGCGTCAGGGCGGAGATGAAGAGATCGGAGGTCAGGCGCATGGCTTGGACATTAATGGCATGGAACGGCGCATGCCAGCGAAATAGAGGGGCCGTCAATCTTGTATACCTTCGAGAGGTTGCAAGACACTCAGAGCTCCGCATCTGACATTGAATCCATGGGAATAAAACACTGACCTAATAGACATTAAACTATACAATTCATTCTTTATATACTTTTGTTGTCCATTCTAATTTATAACTTTGTAGGCAATGAGCGCTGCTCGAGGAGACATTTGGTGTTTCACGCTTTCAGTCAGAATTCCCGCCTTCAGAAAGAAGCCTTGGATGTCTTGAATGCAAACGTGATGATTGCGGACAAGAATCTGAACATCACCTTCATGAACAAGGCCGTCACCAATCTGCTGCAGGATGCGGAGGCGGACCTGCGCAAGGAGCTTCCGAAATTCAGCGTCGCGACCCTGATCGGCAGCAATATCGACGTGTTCCACAAGAACCCGGCGCACCAGCGCTCCATGCTGGCAGCGCTGAAGGAGCGGCACCAGGCGACCATTACCATTGGCATCCACAAGTTCGACCTGATCGTGACCCCGATCAAGTCCGGCGGTACCGTCTCCGGTTTCGTTGTGGAATGGTCGAATGCGCGGGAGCGGCTGCTGAACCTCGATTACACCGCCCAGATCGCCGCCATCGGGCGGTCGCAGGCCATCATCGAGTTCACCGTTACCGGCGAGATCATCACGGCCAACAAGAATTTTCTGGACCTGATGGGCTACACACTCGACGAAATCCGGGGCAAGCAGCATTCCATGTTCGTGGACCGCGGCTATCGGGACAGCGATGATTACCGGGAATTCTGGGCAAGCCCTGTCTCTTATACACATCTCCGAGCCCACGAGACAAGAGGCAATCT
>CAMFHT010000350.1 GCA_945952245.1 uncultured Rhizobium sp.
GAAAAGATCAGCCAGACCATCGGTGTCATCGACGAGATCGCCTTCCAGACAAACCTGCTGGCGCTGAACGCGGGCGTCGAGGCGGCGCGTGCAGGGGAGGCTGGAAAGGGCTTTGCGGTGGTCGCGCAGGAAGTCCGCGAGCTTGCCCAGCGCTCGGCAAGTGCGGCCAAGGAAATCAAGTCGCTGATCGCGCAATCCTCCCAGGATGTGCACAAGGGCGTGGAATTCGTCGAAAAGACCGGAACGTCGCTGACGGAGTTCGAGCGCAACATCACCTCGATCAAGGACCTGATCGACGAGATCGCCACCGCGGTCTCCGAGCAGAATACCGGCATCGACGAGATCTCGCAGGCCGTGACCCAGATCGACCAGATCACGCAGAAGAACGCTGCCATGATGGAAGAGACGAATGCGTCCACCCAGCACCTGCGCGAGACGAGCGTGGCCCTGCAGAACCTGATTTCCCGCTTCGTGCTGGCGCGCAGCCAGTCCGGCGGGGCGAGGGCACCGGCGCGCCGGGTGGCGTGAGGTTTTCAGGTAGCGGTTCAGCAAAACGCGTCGCCTAGGGGCGGCGCTTTTTGCGTTTCTATGCTGGCCATGTACGGGATTGACGTCGCAGTTCAGGTTGTGCTCGCAGCCCCCTCATCCGCCTGCCGGCACCTTCTCCCCGCTGGGGAGAAGAGACGAGCCGCGAGCTCACCGCTTGTCTCCTCTCCCCAGCGGGGAGAGGGTCCGGCAGGGGGTGAGGGGGCCGCCAGCACCTGGACCCTGAAAGGGTAACAGTCTCCTGATCACTGCAGGGCATGAACCCATTCGCCTCATCAAAGCGACATCGAAATTTCCCCTTGCGCCATTTTCTAAAATTACATAAAGATATCTTTATGTCTTGATTTGGTGGTTTGAATGGCAGAGCTGGTAAAATTCGGTCTCGATGATCTGGTGGACATCCTGAAGGCGGCGGGGGAGCCGACGCGGCTGCGCCTGCTCGCGCTGCTCGCTGCCGGTGACCTGACCGTGACCGACCTTACCGAAATTCTCGGCCAGTCACAGCCCCGCATTTCGCGCCACCTGAAGCTTCTCGGCGAAGTGTCGCTGATCGACCGCTATCAGGAGGGAGCCTGGGCCTATTTCCGCCTGAAGCAGGATGGCCGGACGGCGGCGCTCGTGCGCCAGTTGCTGCGCGCCGCGTCCGAGAACGACCCGGTGCTGCTGCGCGACAGCGAACGTCTCGCCGGCGTCAAGCAGGTGCGCGCCGAGCGCGCGCAGGAATACTTCAGCCGCAATGCCAGCGCCTGGGACGAGCTCCGCCGCCTGCATGTCAGCGATGCCGACGTGGAAGCCGCGCTACAGAAGCTCATCGGTGCTGAAAAGATCGGCGCGCTGCTCGATCTCGGCACCGGAACGGGCCGCATCCTCGAACTCTTCCGCAACCAGTATGCCCGCGCCACCGGCATCGATACCAGCCGGGACATGCTGGCTGTCGCGCGCGCCAATCTGGACCGGGCCGGCGTGCAGCATGCGACGGTGCGCCACGGCGACATCTTCAACCTGCCGCTCGAGGGCCAGGAATTCGATCTCGTCATCATCCACCAGGTGCTGCACTTCCTCGATCAACCGGAGCTCGCCATTGCCGAAGCGGCGCGAATGCTGAAGCCCGGCGGCCGCCTTGCCATCGTCGATCTGGCGCCGCACGGGCTCGAATACCTCCGTGCCGAGCATGCGCATGTGCGCCTCGGCTTTTCCCACCAGACCATGGCCGACTGGCTCGCCCGCAGCGGGCTTTCCGTGACCAAGACCGTGGATCTGGAAAAGGCAGATACAGACAGTCAGGCGCTGACGGTGACGCTCTGGCTGGCACGCGACACGCGGTCCATTCCGTCCGAGGGACGGGAAGGGCAATCCACCCCCCATCTTGCCAGGAGTTGATAGCCATGACCAACCTCGCACTCGATCCCGCCACCCGTGGCCGCCTCCGTTTTTCCTTCGAGTTCTTCCCGCCCAAGACGCCGGATGCGGAAGACCAGCTCTGGACGACGATCTCCGAGCTGGCCAGCTGGAACCCGGACTTCGTTTCCGTGACCTATGGCGCGGGCGGCACCACGCAGGCTCCGACGCTCTCCACCGTCACGCGTCTCTTGGAGGAAACGCCTCTGCGCACTGCAAGCCACCTCACCTGCGTCGGTGCGACCAGAGAGGAGGTGAATGCGGTGGTGGAAAACTTCCGCGCCTCCGGCTGCCGCCGTTTCGTAGCCCTGCGCGGCGATCCGCCGACGGGCGTCGGCTCGTCCTATGAGCCGCATCCCGGGGGCTATCGCAATGCCGCCGATCTGGTGGCGGGCCTGAAGGCGATCGACCCGGATTTCGACATCTCCGTCTCCGCCTATCCGGAAAAGCATCCGGAAAGCCGCGATGCCGATGCCGACATCGACATGCTGGCGCTCAAGGCCGAAAACGGCGCCAACCGGGCACTCACCCAGTTCTTCTTCGACAATGATCTCTTCGAACGCTATCTCGACCGGGCCCGTGCGCGCGGCGTCGATATCCCCGTTGTGCCCGGCATCATGCTGGTGCAGAACGTGCAGCAGCTGAAGCGCTTTGCCGGGCTCTGCGGCGCGAGCGTTCCGGCCTGGCTGGAGGCAGCCTTCGCCGGTACCGAAGACAACCCATGCGCCCGTGAACTGACCGCCTGCGAAATCGCCGCCGCGCAGATCGCCGACCTGGCCCGGCGCGGCGTGCGCGAGTTCCACCTCTACACCATGAACCGCGCCAGCCTCGTCAACGGCACGCTGGAAAAGCTCGGTTATCGCCGCATCCTGCCGCTGCATCTCTGCGCGGCCTGATGCCCAGACCCGGAATGAACAAAGGGCGCCGCGTTGTCCGCACGGCGCCCTTTTCATTGATTTGTTGGCCTGTCAGATCCTAAGGCCCTTGATCCGTCTTCGCTCTCCTCACACGAAAAGCATCGCGGCAACGAAGACAAACGCAGCACCGACCAGAAGCGCATTGAGAGAATTGGTAAGTCCCATTGTGGCCTCCTTGCTGTAAACAGTTAAATCATATGACCGAAATGTGTCGGTCAAAAGGGGGATTCAATGGTGCGCCGCAGCGAAGCCAGCCAAGAAACCCTGATCACGCATTGCAACCCGTTGAAACGAAATGCGAAAAAATTTACGGTTTTTTACGGCTTGAGGCGATTTTGCCGCAGCGCCAAATAATGTCCATAAGGCGACACCCGTGAAAGGTCCGCTGAAGACATCGGCATTGATTTCTCAGGCGGAACGGCCTTTGATATCAGGCAGATAACGGCTGATCCGGCCATCGAGGATGAGAAGTCCGAGCGCAATGATGACCATGCCGGCAATCGCATTCGCGGCGAGCCGCTCGTGAAGGAATAGCGCTCCGAGAAGGATGGCACTCGGAGGTACCAGCAGCGTGACCAGCGACACGTTCGTGGCCCCGGCGAGCGCGATGATGCGGAAGAACAGGATATAGCCGAAGGCGGTGCACAAAAGTGCGAGTGCAAGCACTGCGAAAATGGTCAAGGCGGGCGGCGTGGGCAGCGCCCAGGGGTGATCCACCATCAGCGAGACCGGCAGGATAATGAACGAGGAGGCCGTCAGCTGCCCCGTCGCCGTCACCGGCGATGCCAGCCCCCGGAACCGCCGCCCGAACACCGCCGCCATGCCATAGGAAATTGCGGCGCCGATGGGAAAGAGCAGGGCCCAGAGGGGGATGTCGGACCTGGAAAACGCCGCCGGCCCGATCAGCACCGCGGTGCCCGCAAGTCCGACCAGACAGCCTGCCAGCTTCGCCGGCGTCAGCTTCTCGTCCGCGGTCGTCTGGTTCGCGATGATGACGGTCCAGATGGGAGTGGTTGCATTCAGAATCGCCGCAAGTCCGGCGGAGAGATGGATCTGGCCAAGGAAGAGCAGCGAATGGGGAAGCGCGTTGTTCAACAGCCCCAGCAGCAGGAACGGCTTCCAGTGCGTGCGCAACGCGTCGTAAAGCCCATAACGCCCCCGCAGATAGAGATGCAGCGCCACGGCCGCCAGCGAGAGCCGCAGGAACACCAGCGTAAACGGCGGCACATGCTGCACGGCGATCCGCGCGAAGAAGAAAGACCCGCCCCAGATCAAACCGAGCAGGATGAGCAGCGCCCATGCCAAAGGTGAAATCGTCTGCCGAACCATGATGCCCCTCCCGGTAAGGAGGTGATGGGTACGCCTGAATCAACCAGCGCGCCACCCGAAAAGATTTGGGGTGAGAGTTGAGGGGAGATGGTTGTGGGGAATATGGTTTCTTGTGTGAGATACGGCTTAGGCTGCGGGAGATACCCCCCTCTGCCTTGCCAGGCATCTCCCCCTCAAGGGGGGAGATCGACTCG
>CAMFHT010000351.1 GCA_945952245.1 uncultured Rhizobium sp.
GATGCCTGGCAAGGCAGAGGGGGGGTACTGCCGCGAGCAAGCCCATCAGCTTCACGCTGACCATACGGAAAACCCGCACGAGCTGGCAAATCTCGGTGCGGGTCACTTTCCAAACGAAAAAGCAGTAAAACGCGGCCGGAGTTCGCGCTCCGGCCACACTCCATATTAGAGCCTTCCGAAAGAACTTCAAGCCGGATTACCTTAGGACGAGGTGGCAAGCATGGATCCGCAAGTCACGTTCAGCTTCGAGGCAGACCTCTGGGTCTATTCCGGCAATGCCGCCTGGCATTTCATCACCGTGCCCTCTGAGGAAGGCGGAGCGATCCGGCTCTTTTCCGGCCGCAAGACAGGGTTCGGGTCGGTGCGGGTCGAGGCGGTCATCGGGGGAAGCCGGTGGAGGACATCGGTCTTCCCGGACAAGAACAGCGGCTCCTACCTGCTCCCGGTCAAGGCGGAGGTTCGCCGCAACGAAGCCCTTGCGGCGGGAGATCGTGTCAACGTCATGATCACGATAAACCCTTGAGCCTTCACTCCTCCCGCTTCCGGCCCGTCACCATGGCCCGCACCAGGTTCTCCCGGTGCTCCAGGCTGGCGAAGATCACGCCCGCGACATGCAGGGCAACGAGTGCAAGCGTCGAATAGACCAGCACCTTGTGCGTATCCTCCACCCATTCCACGCCCCAATAGGCATCCGTCGTCATCATATAGCCGGTCGTGACGATGCCGGAGAGCATGGTGAGCAACAGGATCACCATCGCGCCGCCCGCCGGATTGTGGCCGACGTAGCGGCGGGCGCGGAAGGCGAGGCTGTCTTTCAGGAAGGAGAGAATGGTGCGCGGGCTGTAGAGAAAGCTCGCGAAACGGGCGTGACGGGTGCCGACGAGGCCCCAGACGAGCCTGACCGCGATGAGGCCCGCGATCGCATAGCCGGAGAGGATATGCGCCTTCTTCCATTCGTCGCCGGTGAAGAAGGAGAAGGTGAAGAGCGCGACGAGCGACCAGTGGAAGATCCGCACCAGCGGATCCCACACACTGATCATGCTGCCGGCGCGGCCGGGTTCTGCCCGGCTCTCAACGGACAGCGTGCTCATCATTCCTGGCCTTCCGCACCGACCTGCTCGAGTGTCGCCGGGTTGTAGATCTGCTCGACCTTGTTGCCCTTCGCGTCGATGGCGTAGACCTCGTAGCAGCCGTTTTCCACCTTGACTTGGCGGACGTCGAGGCCGAGGTCCTTGGCCTTCGCCTTCATCTGGTCCTCGGTCTTCCACTGGTCCTTCGGCACGTCGCAGCTTTTTCCTTTGTCTTCCGCGCGGGCGGCGGTGATGGTGAAGGCGGAGAGAAGGGCGGCGGCGAGGATAAGCTTTTTCATGATGTCAGGATACTGTGATGAACCGGCCGGACCCTTGCACGAACCGTTGGAGAGACCATAGCGGGGGCGGGCTGAGCGATGGCTGACGGAAAATGTCAGCGAAATTTCAGAATGGCGGTGATAGTCTCCCGCGCATGCGCCCCGTGTCCCTCTTCCGCATCGTTCTCGTCGTCACCGCCCTTGCCGGTTGTGGCGCAGCCGCGCGCGCCGATGACGATGGCGACAGCGGACAGGAAAGCCGGCTGGAACAAATGCAGGAAGCGGTGGAGCGCGGCGAGATCAAGTCGCTCGGCGAACTCCGCGCCATCGTCCGGTCGAAATTTCCCGGCGAGATCGTGCATGTCTCGACGAGCGGCGAACATGGCCGCTACCACTACGAATTCCGCGTGCTGCGCGCGGATGGCCGCCTTCTGGAAATCGAGATGGATGCGGCGAGCGGGGACGTGCTGGAGGTCGAGAACGACGAATGAAGATCCTGCTGGTGGAGGACGATCTCCGCATTGCGCGCGACCTCGTCTCGCATCTCGAACGCGCCGGCTATGTGGTGCAGCACGAACGCGACGGCGAAGAAGGCTGGTATACCGGCGATAGCGAGGACTTCGCCGCCGCCATCCTCGATCTCGGCCTGCCCTCCATGGACGGCATGAGCGTGCTGAAGCGCTGGCGCCGCGATGGGCGGACCTTTCCCGTGCTGGTGCTGACGGCCCGCGGCAACTGGGAAGAGCGTGTGGAAGGCATCGATGCCGGCGCGGACGACTATCTCGCAAAACCCTTCCAGGTGGCGGAAGTGCTGGCGCGGCTGCGCGCCATCATGCGCCGCTCCGCCGGGCAGGCAAGCCCAGTCCTTTCAGCCGGCGATCTGAAGCTCGATCCGCGCAGCAAGGCGGTGACGGTTGCGGGCCTGCCGGTCGACCTCACGCCGCTGGAATACCGCTGCCTCCTCAACCTGATGCAGAACCGCGACCGGCACGTGACGCAGCTGGAACTGACCGAACAGCTCTATTCCCAGGATTACGAGCGCGAGAGCAATTCCGTGGAGGTGCTGATCGGCAGGCTGAGGCGCAAGCTCGGCAAGGACCTGATCGAGACGCGCCGCGGCTATGGCTACAGGATCGCGGAATGATGCGCCTGCCGGCCTCGATCCGCGGGCGCTTCCTGCTCACCTCGGCCCTTACAGTGGGGCTGGCGCTTGCGCTGACCGCCGTGCTTCTGGTTTCGCTCTTCTCCAGCAATATCCGCGAGCGGATCGAGCTGGAACTGACCGGCCAGATCGGCACCATCGCCGGCACGATCGCCTTCGACGGCGACGGCGAATTGAGCCGCCCGCGCGGCGCGCTCGACCGCCGCTTTTCCGAGCCCTATGGCGGCTATTACTGGCAGATCATGGACGATGCCCGCCGCAAGGTGCTCCGCTCCACCTCGCTCTGGGACGTGGCGCTCGATCTGCCCGACGACGGGCAGACCAATGGCGAGATCCATCACTACACCCTGCCCGGTCCCGAGGGCAGCACGTTGATCGTCCAGGAGCGCATGATCACGGTTGCGGCCCCCGACGGCCCGCGCCGGCTGCGCATCGCGGTAGCGGTCGACGAGAAGACGCTGGCGGACGCCCGGAGCCGATTCATAAGGGATATTTTGCCGGCGCTGGCAGGGCTCGCGATCTTCCTGATCGGGGCCTCCATCGCCCAGCTCGCCTTCGGTCTCAAGGCGCTTGATTCGCTGAGCCAGGGTATAGACCGTATCCGCGAGCGGCGGGACACGCAGCTTTCCGGCAGCTATCCCACCGAATTCGAAAGCACCGTCAAGGCGGTGAACCAGTTGCTCGACACGCAGGAGCTGATGATCGCCAAGGCGAAGAGCCGGGCCGCCGATCTGGCGCACGGGCTGCGCACGCCCCTGACGGTGCTTTCCAACGATGCCCTGACGCTGCGGGAAAAGGGCGAAACCGAGATGGCGGACGAGCTCGACCATCTTGCCGCCGTCATGCGCAATCACGTCGAGCGAGAGCTGGCGCTAGCACGGCTCACCGCCCGTCCGGATCTCCGCCGTGCCGACACCGACATCGCCAGGGTGCTGCAAGAGCTCATCCGCACGCTGAAGCGCACGCCTTCCGGCGAGGAGCTGGCCTTCACGGTCGAGGGGCGCGATGGCGAGACGGTACCGGTCGACCCCAGTGATTTCCGCGAGCTGACCGGCAATCTTCTCGAAAATGCGGTCAAATGGGCGAAGTCGGAGATTGCGATCACCTGGCAGCGAAGCAAGGGCCAGACGGTGCTGACCATCTCCGACGACGGGCCGGGTGTGCCCGAAGCAGCGCTTGCGAAACTGACCCAGCGCGGCTGGCGGCTCGACAATGCGGCCGAAGGCTCTGGCCTTGGCCTTTCCATCGTCCGGGAGATCGTCGAACTCTACGGGATATCAATGGCATTGCGGAACGGAAATCCGGAAACCGGCAGATCGGGGCTCGTGGTGGAGCTCGCCTTCCCGGATGCGTCCTCGGGCACCGCCAGCAAATAATCCTTGACTTTCAGCGCCCGAACCATCACATGCAGGCCAAGCTTTCATCCCCTGGCCGCCGCGTGAGCGCGCCGCGTGACGCGAAATGTCCGTCACACTGGGGAATCGGTGGCCAACTGCCCGCATCGGCGCCTTGCCTCAGCAAGGCCCCGCGTAAAGCGGCAGGACAAGACATGGCCCCGGAAGCCGAAATCCAACTTGCAAGTTCCCATTTCACGCGGGGTTCTTGATGCCATACGAACCGCCGGACAATGGTGTCCGGACGGGATCTTCGTGCTGGCACCCCGAAAGGTATGACTTTGACCGATTTTCAGTCGCTTGGCCTGTCCACGCAGATCGTCGAAACCCTCACCCACAACAATTTCGTCAAGGCGACGCCGATCCAGGAGCAGGCGATCCCGCTCGTGCTCGCCGGCCATGACCTCATCGGCCTTGCCCAGACCGGCACCGGCAAGACCGCGGCCTTCGGCCTGCCGATCA
>CAMFHT010000352.1 GCA_945952245.1 uncultured Rhizobium sp.
AACCTCGACGTGCCGCTGCCGATCGCCGATCTCTGCCGGCGGCTCGGCACGAACAAGAAGCGGCTGGAACGGCATTTTGCGGCCGAAGTCGGCGCTTCCCCGCTCGCGGCCTATCTCGACATCCGCCTCGACCACGCGCTCTACCTCCTGAAGGGAACCGAGCGTTCGGTCGCGTCGATCGCCGCAGAATGCGGTTTCTGCGACAGTTCGCACTTGAGCCGCATGATCCGGCGCAAGACGGGCAGCACGCCGGTGGCACTCCGGCAGGCGCACGGCGTGGAGACGAAGGAAGCTGCCTGACGACTTTTCCCGGATTCGCCATTGTGCAATGCAACAAAGACCCTAGATTGGGGTTGGGAGGGTGTGAACCCTTAGGAGCCCGCATTGCCAGACATGACCAGACCCGTCGAACACCTCGTGGAAATCGAGCGTTTCGGCACCAATCCCGGCAGGCTCAAGGCTTTCCTGCATCTTCCACCCGATCTCACGGCAGGCGCGCCGCTGGTCGTCGCCCTGCATGGCTGCGGCCAGCATGTGGAGGATTTCGCCCGCGGCACCGGCTGGACGTCGCTTGCGGACCGCTTCGGCTTTGCCGTTCTCTTTCCGGAGCAGCAACGCGCCAACAACCCGCATCTCTGCTTCAACTGGTTCGAGCCCGTCGATATCCGGCGGGATCAGGGCGAGGCCGGGTCCATCAGGCAGATGGTTGATCACGTGGTGGCCGCCCATGGCCTGGACGCCACCCGCATCCATATCTCCGGCCTGTCTGCCGGCGGCGCCATGGCGAATGCCGTTCTCGCGCTCTATCCGGAACTCTTCGCCGCCGGCGCGATCATTGCCGGCCTGCCCTTCGGCACCGCCGTCGGCGTGTCGCAGGCCTTCCTGCGCATGCAGGACCGCCACCGTCCGCCGGAGGTCGAGCTCCGCCGAAGCGTGAGGCGCGCCTCGCCCAAGGCCCGCAAGTGGCCGCGCCTTTCCATCTGGCAGGGCAGTCACGATCACACGGTGAGGCCGAACAATGCGGAATACATCATCGAGCAATGGCTGGAGCCGCTGGGCCTGAACGACCAGGCGGACGAAACGGAAACGATCGGCGGCCATGTCCACCGCGTCTGGCTCGGCAAGAAGGGGGAGCCTCTGCTGGAGGACTACCGCGTCCGCAGCGCCGGCCATGGCGTTCCGGTGGCGACGGGAGGCGAAGTCCCGGTGGGGCAAGCCGGTCCCTTCATGCTGGAGACCGACATCAGCTCGACCGCCCGCATCGCCCAATTCTTCGGATTGGTCGGCCCGGATGCAGTGAAGCAGGCGGAAGGAAGCCTGCCGCTTGCAAGGGAGAAGCCGAAACCGGCACCGCGCAAGAAGGCGAAGGTCAAACCCGGGCCAAAGACCGCGTTACCGCTCGACAGGCAGTTGAAGAAAATCATCAACCGCGCCTTGCGCATGACGAAAATCGGGCGGTGATCCCTACCGCTCGATGCGGGTGGACAGGATGACGGAGGAGAGCGTGCGCTCCACGCCCTTGATCTCGCCGATGAAATCGATGACGCGGTCGAGTTCGGAAATGGATTCGGCAGCGACCTCGACGATCAGGTCGAAATTGCCGGAAACCGAATAGACCGCCTGAACCTCCGCCAGACCGCCGAGTTCCGAGGTGATGCGGTTCAGTGTCTTCGGCGCGATGGTGACGAGGATATGCGCCCGGATCAGGCCCTTCCGGTATTCGTCGGAGAGGCGCACGCCGTAGCCTCTGATCACCCCGCCCTCTTCGAGCCGGTCGATCTTGGCCTGAACCGTGCTGCGCGACAGGCCGAGACGGCGCGCAATCGCCGCCGTATTCTCCCGCGCATTCTCCGAGAGAACGGCGATCAGCTCGCGATCCTTGTCGGTAACCGTCACTTTGCTCATTCTATACCGTCGATCTGCCAGTTTTCTTCCCGATATTTGCGCAGAAGCGCGCTGCAAATCAACGGGGCTTTGGGAGAGAATCTGACCTTCATCAGTTCACGAGGGGATTTAAGCCATGAAGAAGATCGTCGTTGTCGGTGCCGGCAAGATCGGAGCCACCATCGCACGCCTGCTGAGCCATAGCGGCGACTATCAGGTGACCGTGGTCGACGCGCTGGAAACGAGCCTCTCGGCCATCGAAAAGCACCCGGCGGTATCCACCGTTGCGGCCGACATCACGGCTCCGGGCCGTCTGGAAGAGATCCTGAAGGGCTCGTTCGCGGTGCTGAGCGCCGTTCCCTACCACCTGACGACCACCATAGCGGGGGCGGCCGCCAATGCCGGCGTGCACTATCTCGACCTCACCGAGGATGTCGCCTCCACCCGCGAGGTGAAGCGCATCGCGGCCAATGCGAAGACCGCCTTCATTCCGCAGTGCGGCCTCGCCCCCGGCTTCATCTCGATCGTCGCCAACGATCTCGCCAGCCGTTTCGACCGTCTCGACACCGTGCGCATGCGCGTCGGCGCCCTGCCGGTCTATCCGTCCAATGCGCTGAACTACAACCTCACCTGGAGCACGGACGGCGTCATCAACGAGTATATCGAACCCTGCGAAGCGGTCGTGAACGGCGAGATCACCGAAGTGCCGGCGCTGGAAGAGCGCGAAGAGTTCTCGATCGACGGCGTGACCTACGAAGCCTTCAACACCTCGGGCGGCCTCGGCACGCTCTGCGAGACGCTGAAGGGCAAGGTGCGCACGCTCAATTACCGCACCATCCGCTACCCCGGCCATGCCGCCATCATGAAGGCGCTGCTCAACGATCTCGGCCTGCGCAACCGCCGCGAAGTGCTGAAGGACATCCTCGAAAACGCCCTGCCTTCGACCGTGCAGGACGTGGTCATCATCTTCGTGACCGTGACCGGCTGGAAGGAAAACCGCCTGATCCAGGAAACCTATGCCCACAAGGTCTATGGTGACGAGATCGCCGGCGAAATGCACAGCGCCATCCAGATCACCACGGCCGGCTCGATCTGCGCCGTGCTCGACATGCTGGCCGATGGTACGCTCCCGGCCCGAGGCTTCGTCCACCAGGAAGAGATCAAGCTCGACGCCTTCCTGAAGAACCGCTTCGGCCGTTTCTACGCCAAGCAGGAACAGAACGGTCGCCAGGTTCAGGCTGCCTGATCGCGACGACACTCCTGAAAATCAAGGCGGCCGCGATTCGTTCGCGGCCGCTGCTTTTTTGCATCGTGCATAGCTCAGATAGTGCAGCAATCGCGTGCTCGCGCACTGATTGGCAGGGCCAGAATTATTTCTCCGAAACTGTCGCAAAAATCGTCACGTGCACTGAAAAATATTTCAAACGTATAACAGCAGTTCACCATCTGTTAAATTGTAACCGCGATTATTTGTGTGAAATTTTAACGGCTCCTTTACCGGTTTCCCAAGGCCGGACAGAGCCGCCCCGCTGAAAATCCGTCTTCAACCACCATTCCGGATGCCCCGGAAGGGACTGTCTTTGCGCGTCTGCGCTACAAGGGACCATCATCTCTCATGGGCAAGTTGACCATCTCCCGCATGCTCACGCTGTTCTCGCTCATCGTCACGATCGGGCTCGTCATCTCGATCGGCGTCCAGAACCGGGCGCTGACGACGCTGAAGATCCGCGGCGACATCTACAACGACATCGACAGCGAGAAGGATCTGATCGCAGACATCCTGCCTCCGCCGCTCTTCGTCATCGAGCCCTACATGCTGGTGACCGAAGGCGCATTCCATGAAGAGCGCCGGGCGATGAACATGGAGAAGATCCATGCGCTTCGGAAGGATTACGAGGACCGCAAGGCTTACTGGGCGGAAAAGAACCTGGTGGAAGGAGAGCGCAAGCTGCTGGACGGCGAGGTGCTCCGCACTGCAGAGGGCTTCTGGTCGGTTCTCGACAAGAACGAAGACGTTCTGCTGAAGGGCGAGCCCGATGCCCGCATGGCCGTGCTCGACAGCCTGATGGAGCACTTTTACGAGCATCGCGCTGCCGTCGCCAAGCTGGTAGACGCGACGACGGCCCACCTGCACCGCGCGGAAGAGGAGTCCCTCATTGCCGGCAGCCGTTACGAAACCGCCGCCATTGCCGGCGGAGCCTTCTCGGTGCTGCTCTTCCTCGCCGGGGTCGCCTTCATCCGCCGCCGCGCCGTCACGCCTGTCATCCGCATGACCGACGTGATGGAGGAGCTCGCCCGCGGCAACTTCGAGGTCACGGTCCCCTATGGCAACCGCCGCGACGAGATCGGGCGAATGGCAGAGACGCTTTCCATCTTCCGCGACGCTGGCCTTGAGAACCTGCGGCTGCAGAATGAATCCGCAGAAGCATCGCGCCAGCGCGCCCGCGACCGCTCCGAGCGAGAGGCGGAAAAGGC
>CAMFHT010000353.1 GCA_945952245.1 uncultured Rhizobium sp.
CCACGACCTTGTCGTTCACCGAGTAGCCGACGAGCGTCAGCAGCGCGGCAATGGCGGTCAGGTTGAAGTCGAGCCCCGTCAGCGCGAAGAAGCCCAGCGATTTCGTGACGTCGAGGATGAGCGTTGCGATCGCGCCCACCGCGAAGGGCCATTCGAAGCGCACCCAGATGTAGACGAGCATTGCGAGCGAGGCGAGCACCACGGAAATGATGCCGGCGGTCGCAAGCTCACCCGAGACCTTCGGCCCGACCACTTCCGTCTGGGCGATGGTCGAACCCTTCTCGGTCTCCGTGATCGTCTGCTTCAGCCGGTTGAGCGCCACCGTCTGGGCCTCCTCGCCGCCCGGCTGGCGTTCGGCGCGCACGAGCACGGAATTCTCGCCCGCCCCCTGCAGCGTGATCTCGCCGAGCTTCAGCTCCTCCAGAGCATGGCGGAGGTTGGAGAGGTCCGGCGCCTTCGCCGTCTTCACCTCGAGCTGGATGCCGCCCTTGAAGTCGACGCCGTAATTGAGGCCCGGCGTCACGAAGAGGACGATCGAGGCGATCGACAGGAAGGCCGAGACCGCAAGCCCGAAATGCCGCGCATTCATGAAGCGGATATTGGTGCCGTCGGGAATGAGCTTGAAGGGCAGGAGCGGGCGGATCTCGATCGTCTTCAGCCGCTTGCGGGCGGCAATCGCCACCATGAGCACGCGCACGATCGAGACGGCGGTGAACATGGAGATCAGGATACCGAGGCCCATGGTCACGGCAAAGCCGCGGACCGGGCCGGAGCCGAAGAAGAAGAGCAGCGTGGTCGCGATCAGCGCCGTCATGTTGCTGTCGACGATCGTGGCATAGGCGCGCGAGAAGCCCGCATCGATGGCCGCAAGCGCCGTGCGCCCCTTGGCGGTCTCTTCGCGGATGCGCTCGTTTATCAGCACGTTCGCATCCACTGCAAGGCCGATGCCGAGCACGATGCCGGCAATGCCGGGCAGCGTGAGCGTCGCGCCGAGGAGCGTGAGGCCCGCGAAGGTCAGCACCACGTTGAGCGCCAGCGCCGCATTGGCAAGCAGGCCCCACCAGCCATAGAGAAGCAGGATGAAGCCGACGACGAGGCCGAAGCCGATCAGGCCGGCGATGATGCCCTTGCGGATCGCATCCGCCCCGAGATCGGCACCCACGGTGCGTTCCTCGATGACGGTGAGCTTGGCCGGCAGGGCACCGGCGCGCAGCATGGCGGAGAGCGTGGAGGCGCTTTCGGCGGAGAAATTGCCGGAGATCTGGCCCGAGCCGCCCGTAATCGGCTCGCGGATGACCGGCGCGCTCAGTACCTTGTCGTCGAGCACGATCGCGAAGGGACGCCCGACGTTCTCGCGGGTGATTTCGGCGAAGCGGTTGGACCCTGCGCTGTCGAAACGGAAGGTCACGACCGGTTCGTTGGTGTTCGGCTCGAAGCTCACGCGGGCATCGGCGAGGCGATCGCCGGAGAGTTCGACGCGGTCGAGCACGGGGTAGGTGCGGCCTTCGTCGTCCTTCAGCATGCTCACCCCTGCCCTTGCCGTGCCGTCGTCGGCGAGCATGTGGAAGGACATCTTGGCGGTGGAGCCCAGAAGCTGGCGGAGCCGGGTCGGATCCTGCGCACCCGGCAGCTGCACGAGAATGCGGTTGGCGCCGACGCGCTGGATGGTCGGTTCTGAAACGCCCACCTGGTCGACGCGCTGGCGGATGACTTCGAGGCTCTGCTCGACGGCATGGTCGAGCGCCTGGCGCTTGCCGGCCTCGGTCATGGCGAGCGCCAGCTTGCCGTCCGCTTCCGTCACCTCGATATCGGCCTGCCCGGCGGAGAGACCGGAAGACACCGGCGTGGCGAGCTTGTTCAGCACCTCGCGGGCCTCATCCGCCTGCGCCGGATCGGTGAGCGTGATCGCCACCCGGTCGCCTGCGGCATTGAAGCCGCTCGCGCGGATGTTGGCGGTCCTGAGATCCTGGCGCGCCTCGCGGGCGAGGCCCTGCATGCGCTCCTTCATCAGGTCGGTTTCATCCACCTCGAGCACGAGATGGGCGCCGCCGCGGAGGTCGAGGCCGAGCGAGACCTGCTGGTGCGGCAGGAAGGCCGGCCATTTCTGCAGGAGATTGGGCGGCAGCGCATTGGGCAGCGCGACGAGCAGCCCCATGAGGATGATCGCCACATAGGTGATCACCAGGGAACGGGATGTCTTCATTGGTCGGGTCCTGTTCACGGTCATGCGCGCCCTTCCGAGGCAGGGCATGCCGTCTTCTGTTTTCAGCGAAAGATCAGAGCGGGAACAGGAGCGCCGGCGGCGCACGCGGCGGGTGTGTCTTGAAGGGCCCGGAATTCAGGACCGGGACCGAGACGGGCAGCTCCGGCGTGCTGCGAGGCTGGACGGCATGGGTGCCAGCTGCTGCGGACGGCAGCACGGCATCGCCGCCGCCGGGTATCCACTTCGTCGGCTGGAGCTTGAGGCTTTGCGCCTTGCGGAGATGGTCGGTGGACGGAAGGATCAGCGGCGAAAGCCGCATCAATCCCGGATCCACCCTGCTATCGGCGGGGCGCCGGCCGAGCGCCAGCTCCGCCCAGGCAGAGCCGTTGAGGATGGGCAGGAGCAGGGCGATCATGGCGAGGATGACGAACCACAGCGCCGCAAGCGGTCTTGCCGCCTGCTCCTGCCGGATCTCGCCCGGCCGCTGCTGTTCCAAATCCCGTTCCACTGCCAGGCCTGTTCTCAAGGTCGCGCCCTTCTCCTCAGGAAATGGGCAGCTTTTCGATTTCAATTCGCCGCGCTGCGGAAAAGACCGTCAGGCGGAGGTGATCCGCCTGCGTGACGCGGCGGACATTCGAAGGGATATAAGCTGCAACGTTGGTTCCACCAAGCCTTCTTTGACTCGGGAACAGGATTCCTGCTTCGCCTGCTGCACGCGCCTCCTCGCCGAACGTCTGGGACTGTTCATAGCTCAGCGGGTCGAGCAGGGGAGCGTGGCGTCGAGGTTCCTTCGTGAGATCAAGATGAAGGCCCTCGATATCAGCGGTATAGCAACGGTAGTCGCGCGTCAGGCTGGGCCAGCCGAGCGCGACCGTCTCACGGCGGAGGTGGTGACCGACTTCGGCAATCGAGGTCTTGAGGTCGTTACCCGCATACCAGGCGCCGAGCAGGGGGCCGTTGAAGCGCATGCCGCCCGGCGGGACGTGCAGGAAAGAGGCCATGACGACACTGGCATTGGCGCTGCCCAGCGGCCAGATCTCGCGGGGAATGCGGTTCACCCGCTCCGCCACGAGCCGATCATTGGTCCAGCCGGCGAGTTCGATCGCCGCGTCCATGTCTTCCGGTCTGGCGAGACCGTCAAAGAGATCGATAGGCGGAAAGCGGGAGGGGATCAGCCGATAGGTCGGATGGAAGCAGCGCGAATGCGGAATGCTCATTTGAAGACGAGATCGCCGTCGTCATAAGAGGTGGCATCGAGTTCAGCCGAAAGAGGAGGCATGTAAAGCCCGCCACGGGCGCCATCGAGGAATCGCCGGACGTATAGGATGCCGTCCTGCGATCCCGAGGTCACGAGGTCCAGCGGTCTCTGCCCACCGAAGGCCGGAGAAACATGGGAAGTCCTCAGCCACGCCCTGCCCTGCTCTTCCGAACCGAACAGGATCATCAACGCCTGATGAATGCCGAGCACGGCCGAGATGCGGGTGAGCTGGTCGAGGTCGAGCGTGATCTCCTGACCGCGGCGGACCTTCTGGCACCAGGCATGATAGGTGGAGCGGGAGGGATAGCCGAGAATGGCAAGCCGCTCGGCCTCCGAGTGCGTCCAGCGGGCGGCGAGGGCAAGGAAGACACGCAAACCCGGTGCGCTGAGTCGCCGGCGGTTTTCCGGCGAAAATCGGTCCCGCCTGTCTGCGGCTTCGGGAAACACGTCTTGGCGCGCTGTCTGCAGCATGGGCATTACTCCTCGCGACATAAATAGTCCAGATCTGGACAGATTACAAGGTTGCCTGCCGCTCGCAGCATTTGCCAATGTTTGGAGTATAGGATGATACAGATCCCATTAGATCTTTATTATTCTGCACTGCAACAAGGAATAATGCAGATGCGCTAGCTTGCCGATGTAACGTCAAGGCTTTGATTCAAAATTTACAGACTATTATTGGGCGCATTTGAAGTTAACCAATTATAATTCTTGATGCAAGAAATCATCCGTGAAAGTTATGAATTATCATTTTCGTAACCATGTCATGGAGGAAAATATGGCAGATTCAGTCGTGTTGGGGACTGGCAATGCAGATACCGTTTCGTTCTTGAAAAGCACGACGGGTGTCGTCTACGACGCCGGCCTCG
Source organism: uncultured Rhizobium sp. (assembly GCA_945952245.1). GTDB lineage: Bacteria > Pseudomonadota > Alphaproteobacteria > Rhizobiales > Rhizobiaceae > Gellertiella. The sequence goes on from CAMFHT010000353.1 coordinate 4,331, forward strand.
GC
>CAMFHT010000354.1 GCA_945952245.1 uncultured Rhizobium sp.
GAGATTGCCTCTTGTCTCGTGGGCTCGGAGATGTGTATAAGAGACAGGTTGATCACGATGCCGATGTCATCGGCCGCGAGCGCGATCCAGCGCTCGGGATGCTGATCGAAGAGGTCGTCCTCGGTTTTTTTACGAGCGCGCGGAAGCGGTTGATGCCCGCATCCGCGCCCTCGTCGCAGGCGGCGTAGCCCCCTCGGAGATCGAACGCATGGACCTTCCCCGTCTGGCCCGCTGGGCCGCCTACGTGAGGTGAGCAATGGTTGTAGCGGTTCGCGCCGAGGCCATCCTGACGGCACAAAACAAGCTGCGCCCCGGCCTCAATGCCGCGGCGCGCGAGCTCGACAAATTCCGTGCTCGTGAGAAGTCAAGCATGGCCGCGTTCTCGTCGACAGCCGCGCGCGCCATGGGCGCGCTCGGCGGCGCCATCTCGGCCGTGGACATCGCCCGACGCGCCTTCAAGTCGGCGGTATCGATGGAGCGCGAGATGTACAACGTACAGCGCGCGACCGACGCCAGCTCGCAATCTCTGAAAGAGCAGGAGAAGTTCCTGCTCGACCTGGCTCGTGCCACGGGCAAAACGAAGGAGGAGCTGGCGCAGCTCTATGCAGCAGCGGGCTTCGCCGGCCGTCCAGCGCGCGAGCTCGGTCAGTTCACGGAGTATGCCTCGAAGGCCACTGTTGCCTGGGGGACGAACGCTGCCGAAACCGGGCAGGCGCTCGCCGAGATCGGCAATATCTACGATGCGAACCAGAAGCGCATCGAGGCGATCGGTGACGCGATCAACTCTGTCGCCGATAGCTCGGCGTCGAGCGAAAAGGACCTTATCGAGATCCTCCGGCGGGTGGGCGGCGCCGGCAAGATCCTTGGAATATCAGCCGAGAACATGCTCGCGTTCGGCGCAGCTCTGAAGGAGGTTGGTGTCGGGACTGAGGTTGCGAGCACAGGCCTCAACGCCATGCTTACCAAGATCGCGGTGCCGGATGACGACTTCGACGATGCCCTGAAGCTAGCGGGGCTGAAGCCGAAGCAATTCCGCAAGAGCGTTGAAAAGAACGCGACCGGTGCGATCATGGAGCTGCTCGGAGCCCTCAAAAAGCTTGAAGGCACCAAGCGCATTTCTGTGCTGAAGGATCTTTTCGGCATGGAATATGCCGACGACATCGCTCGCCTGACCGGTGGCTATGACCGGATCGTCAAGCTGCTGACGCTCGCGAACGATAAAACGAAGACCCTGGGGTCCGTGCGCAACGGCTTCACCATCGCGCTGGAGAAGGATTTCAACCGGCTCGACCGCGCGCAGCAGTCGATCGATGTCGTGATGAAGCGCGTCGGCGATCGTCTTAAGGAGGTCGGCGGCGCCTTCGCCGATGTGATCAACCAGTCCGTCGATGCCTCGGAGAAAGCCGCGAATCGGCTGGATAAGCTACGCGATGTCGACGCCGAAGCTGCGCGCATCGGCGGCAAACTCCCTCCCGAGCCCTCTCCGCCTGTCGACAAGAAGGCTCAGGACATCCAAACCCTGAAGAATATCTCTGGCGGGAAATACGACACTTCGACGCTGCCCTATGTCGTCGCCTATGCCGAAAACGAGGAGGTTCGTCGCGCGGCTGAGGCGGAATATCGCCGGCAAAAGCTCGGCAAGGCATCGCGGGAAGGTTTGCAGAAGGAGGCGGGCCTTTTCCAGGGCGCAACCACCCTGACCGCGAAGAGCCTGCTCGCCGGCCCCGACAACATCCACTCAGAGCGCATCCAGTCCGCCCTCCATGATTGGGAGCGCCTGCGGCAGGACCGTATGGTCCGCGAGTTCGACAACATGCGTATTGTCAGCCAGGCCACGAAGGGAGCAGGCGATGCTTCGAGCGGGATTTCGAGCCTCGACCGATTGGCGAGCTTCGGCAATCTGCCGCTGACGATAGGTAAGGGCAAAGCAGCCAAGACATTCGAAGCGCCGAAGCTCGATCTTGGCTCCGCAGGAACCGCAGCGGGATCGGATTTCGTCAGTTCGCTCAATGCGGAGTTGGATCGTGGCCTGGCCGAAACGGCGGCCAAGATTGCGCGCTTCAAGGAGATGTTGAGCTTCTCGGCCTCTCCTTCGATCAACGTTACCGTCAGAGCACCGGGAACCGGCGTCAGCGGCCTTCCGGTCGGCAAGCAGGGGCCGAACTGATCATGGCCGCCGCCTCGCTAGCATTGTCGTTCTCTCACCCTGTGAGCTTCCTCCGTAAGCTCACAGGGCCCTTCCATGAAAACGTAAGGGAAAAAAACGCGCTGAGCTCACGCGGGGGGGCTGCGGCTAGGCGCATTTTTCCTTCAGTTCTGACTTTCATCTTTTTCGGGATCATCGGGTCTGACGGGACCAAGGAGGCCCGTGACATGACCTTCCACGATCCAGAAGATGCCCGCCGCTGGCGCCGGCGCCTGAAGAGGCAGAGGGAATATCAGCGAAAGTATCGCGAGCGGCTGATTGCCGAGCGAACGCCGGAACGGTCCGACATCGCAACAGCATGCCTCGAGGCGTGCATGACCATTTCGCGAGGTCAGTTCTCAGAACTCCAGCAGCTCGCAAAAGCGATCGTCGATCGCCTGGTCAGCCGAGGCTTCGATCGCGCGCAGTCCATCGAGCGCATTCAGCAGGTCGCCGCCAAGCTGCAGGACCGCGCTAGGCGCGAGGCGGAGGACTGAGATGCTTCTCGCCAGCGCGCACGTCATCGATCCCGACGCGTATCTCTCGGAAGCTCAGGTCGAGGAGCGTTGGCGATTCCTCAAGCCCGGCGAGATGCGCCGGGCTCGCAAAAAGGGACTGGTTGCCTTCTACGCCTTTCCCAACGGACCCCACTACACGGCGGAAGCTGTGCAGGAATATCTCGATCGCAGCTATCACCGGAGTGCAGCGTGGCCCAACGAAAGCAAAAGGGAGACGAACAGCGAGGCGATGCCGTCGGATGGGAATTCGGCGGTTACTACCTCGAAGTTCCTCACCCCGATCGCGGCGGTGTCTACTACGCCTGTCGCTATGACGCCGGAGCTCGCGCTGTCCGCCGCCGAAGCCTGCGTACAGCGGATGGCGAGGAAGCAAAGCAAGCCCTCGTCGCCCTCGTCGCGGCCGCGCCGGCACGCTCCGCAAGCGAATGCCCAGGACCAAGTCAGGTCCTGACGGTGCATGTGATGGAGGCCTATCTGAACGGTCATGCGACGACGATTCGTAGTGAGGGGCAGGCGCTGCGCGCTGTCGACCTCGTCGTCGAGTATCTAAAGGCCGTGAAGCAGGTCTCCGCTCCGCTGTCGTTCTGGACGCCATCCCGGCAACTTGATTTCGCCGGCTGGCTTAACCGCACGCATAAGCATAGCGCAGCGACGATCGAGCGCGTGATCAATGTTCTCGGCGCCGCGATGAACGATGCTGCGGCGGTCAAGATGCGTCTCGATGCGATCGGGCAACCGGTCGAAGGCGCAATCGTTTCGCATGTGCCGAAGATCGTCTACCAGGGCGAACGCATCGCCAAAGAGCTGAAGCTGCCGCCACCCAAGAAGGGCGGCTATGTGCCGACGATGGCCGAGATGGCCACCTTCATCGACGCGCTGGAGACACCGCACCTGCGCCGCTGGTTGATCCTGGCGCTGAACACCTGGGCAAGGCCCGAGGCGATCACGGAATTCACCCCAGCCGCGCAATATGACAGGCGTCTCGGCGCGATCGACCTGAACCCCCCGGGCCGCGTCCAGAATGACAAGCGCAGGCCGACCCTGCCGATAACGCGCGGCTTGGCGGACTGGATCGATCACTGGCAGGCGGAGGATATGGCGCGCTTCGAGCAGCGATACGGCCGGCGCCCCAATGAAGAGATCCCGCTGCTCGTCTACAAGCTCAAGCGGGTCGGCACCGTCAAGAAGGCGGTGAAGCGAATCGCGGATGAAGCCGGAGTACCGGAACTGACCCAATATTCCACGCGCCGCTTTATGGCGACGATGGTCCGCAAGCTTTGCCCGTTCGTGACTCGCGAGCGCCGTTCGATGTGGCTTGGACACGTCGTGGAGGAGGGCTCCTCCACGACGGATCACTACGAGGGTTTCGCGGTTGAAGCGCTGGAAGATGTCGCGATTGCCACGGATTTCGTGATCGGTGAGCTCCAGAAGCTGACCAAAACGAAGCTGTTTGCGATTGAACTTCGATTGAACGCGGCAGAACTGCGCCGGATCGGTGCCAACCCAAAGGCGAAAAGCCGTTACGGGGCAATGGGTTGAATGGTGGGCGATGCAGGGTTCGAACCTGCGACCCCTCCCGTGTGAAGGGAGTGCTCTACCGCTGAGCTAATCGCCCGGACCCGG
>CAMFHT010000355.1 GCA_945952245.1 uncultured Rhizobium sp.
CCTCCAGCCAGCGGCGACGTTCCGTGCTGGTAATCGTCAGGATTTCTTCGATCTCGCGCGGGATGACGGGAAGATCCACCATGCCGGGCAGCGCCTTCTCGATGAGATCGGCGATATTCCGCGCCTCGTCCTCGTCACCATCTTCCATGGACAGTGTCAGCGTATTGCCGGCAATGTCGAGGAGCGTTCGGGACGGGAAGGGCAGGCGCGCACGCAGTTCCAGCAGGATGCCTCGCGCCCTAACCGCCGAACCGAGCGTCACCGGCGAGGGCAGCGTCCAGGACCGGTAGGCTTCGGTCGTCCCCGTTCTCTTCAGTTTCTTTCCCATGAGAGGTAACTGGTGCGGCATTCTGGACGTGTCAACCGGCGCCTCGAAACCATGATTCTCAGGCTGTCCGGTTCCTGACGGACCTGGCAAAGGGCAAGCCCATGCTGGCTCCGGACTGTCCGGCTCCATCCTCGCGCAAGCTCCGGGGGCGAGTTTGGGGCGATCAGCACATGGGCCGTTAACCTCTTGTTAACCATTGCCCCGCTACATCCAAACTAACGCAAAATTAACCAAGTTGAACGCCGTGTTAACCCAGCCCCGCCCAATCCGTCTGAAGGGACGCTCCTTCCTTGCGCTCGCGCTGAGCCCCGAGATGCCGGTCGACGATTGGCTGGTGCAGCTCGACGATCTCGCGGCGCGCTCCGCCGGATTCTTCCTGCGCAAGCCGATCGTGCTCGATCTCTCGAACCTCGAGATCCGCCAGGACGAGCTGCGCGATCTGGTGGCGAAGCTCGCGTCCCGTGGCGTGCGCATCATGGGCATCGAAGGCGCGCGGCCATCGCTGCTTGCGCCCGACCTGCCGCCGGCACTGGCCGACGGGAAGGGCACGTCCGACATCGAGATCCCCGCGGCCGAGGAGCCCTCCGCTCCGGAAGCGGCTGCCGATCCCGTGCCGGTTGCCGCGGCACCGCTGCGCGCACAGGCCTCCATGGTCGTCAGCCAGCCGGTGCGCTCCGGCCAGTCGCTCTACCATGCGGATGGCGACGTCACGATCGTCGGTTCTGTTGCATCGGGCTCGGAAGTGGTTGCCGGGGGGTCGATCCATGTCTACGGCGCGCTCCGCGGCCGCGCCATGGCGGGCACCATGGGCAATGCGACGGCCCGCATCTTCTGCCGCAAGCTGGAGGCGGAGCTGATCGCGATCGACGGATATTACATGACGGCTGAGGATTTCGAGCCCGGGCTGCGCGGCAAGGCGGTGCAGATCTGGCTCGAGGGCGAAAGCATGAGGGTGGCCGCACTGGCCTGATCGATGAGTTCGGAAAAAAATGGAGATGAAATGGGCAAGGTCATAGTCGTTACGTCTGGCAAGGGCGGCGTCGGCAAGACGACGTCGACAGCCGCATTGGGCGCCGCACTCGCGCAGACGGGTGCAAAGGTCGTGGTCGTGGACTTCGACGTCGGCCTGCGCAATCTCGATCTGGTCATGGGGGCGGAGCGCCGCGTGGTCTACGATCTCGTCAACGTCATCCAGGGCGAGGCGAAGCTCACCCAGGCACTCATCCGCGACAAGCGGGTGGAGACGCTCTTCCTGCTGCCGGCCTCGCAGACCCGCGACAAGGACAACCTGACGCCCGAGGGCGTGGAGCGGGTCATCACCGCGCTTAGGAAGGCCTTCGACTTCGTCATCTGCGACAGCCCGGCCGGCATCGAACGCGGCGCGACGCTCGCCATGCGGCATGCCGACGTGGCCATCGTCGTCACCAATCCGGAAGTGTCCTCGGTGCGCGATTCCGACCGCATCATCGGGCTGCTCGATTCCAAGACGCTGAAGGCCGAGAACGGCGAAACCATGGAGAAGCACCTTCTCCTGACGCGCTATGACTCCGTGCGCGCCGAACGCGGCGACATGCTGAAGGTGGACGACGTCCTCGAAATCCTGTCGATCCCGCTTCTCGGCATCATCCCCGAGAGCATGGACGTGCTGCGTGCCTCGAACGTCGGCTCGCCGGTCACGCTCGCGGATGGCCGCAGCGCCCCCGCGATCGCCTATTTCGAAGCGGCAAGGCGGCTTACCGGCGAAACATTGCCGATCGTGATCCCAGGCGACAAGCGCGGCCTGTTCGGCAAGATCTTCGGCAGGAGGGCTGCATGAACCTTCTCCGTCTCTTTACCCGGCAGCAATCGGGTGCGGCCGCCCGCGAACGGCTTCAGGTTCTCCTCGCGCACGACCGCGCCAATACCGGCGATTCCGAGCTCGTGACCAAGCTCCGCGACGAAATTCTCCGTGCCATCTCCAAGCACATGGAAGTCGACGCGGACAAGGTCAGCGTGAAGATCGAGCGGGGTGTTCCCGTCTCGACGCTCTTCGTCGACGTGGAGATCCCTTCCGACGCGGAACGGAAGGCGGCCTGAAGGCCGCTTTCGCACCGGCTTCCATCAGATCGATCAGGTCGAGGCTCCGCACAAAGCGGGGCCTCGATTTTTACATGCAGACTGCTTGCGCTCAGGACGCGATCAGAGCGTCAGTCGAGATCGAGCTTTTCCTTCAGTGCATCGATGCGTTGCGACGCATCCGCCTTGGTCAGATCCTCGGACACGGCTTCCGGCTCATGGGCCTGTTCGGCCAGCGTCTTCAGGTAGGACTGCTGCGCGCCCGTCATCGGATCATCGCCGCTCACCCAGTCCTTCGGGTCCTTCTCGAGGTTCGACTTCCCATTCTGTTTTGCATCGCTCATGGTACGCTCCTTCGTTTGTTCACTAAACGTTCCATGCGGCGATCGGTTCCTCCGCCTTGCGCCGCCTTATGCCGGCGCGGCTTGCTTCGGTATCCCGTTATCGATAACCTCCCGGCGAACATACCAGCCCGGAGGCAGACATGGCCTATGCGAGAACCGCGCTCCTGATCGTGGGCGCCCTGATGGCGCTGATCGGTCTCATCTGGATCGGCCAGGGAACCGGTGTTTTTCCCTATCCCGCGTCGAGCTTCATGATCAACCAGTCCCCGTGGATCTGGCGTGGCCTGATGGTCCTGGTGCTGGGGCTGATCGTCGTCTGGGCCGCGAGGCGGTTCGTGCGCTGAGATTGGCTTGGAGGAACTCCTCCGCCACAAAGGAAGGCTCAAAGGCTGCAAGGTTCACCCAAGACCTGACGTGCGCGTCACTGCGCATCGATGGTCGTGTCCCGTTCCTGCGTCCGGGATCTGGGATCGGTGCCCCGATCCGCACCCTTGTCCGGCACCGTGCCGGTCTGCTCCGTTCGGTCGCGGTAGAGTGCGGCGCGTGCAAGCAGCATGAACGTTACCGGCGTCGTGATGGTCACGAACAGGCCGATGAGGATTTCATGAACGACGTCCTTTCCAGTCGACACTGAAAAGAAGATCATCGAGGCGATCATCACGCCGCCAATGCCCCAGCTCGTTGTCAGGGTCGGTGCGTGGATGCGCTCGTAAAATGTCGGTAGCCGGAGGAAGCCGACGGCACCAATCAGGCAGAGCGAGGCGCCCAGCAGCAGGAAGCACGCGACGAGGACCGCAGCCCAGACCGGCAGTTCGGCGACGACCTGGTTCATTCGATGACCTCACCGCGCATGAGAAACTTGGCGAGCGCCAGCGTGGAGACGAAGCCCAGCATGCTCACGACGAGCGCCGCCTCGAAATAGATCATGCGTCCCGAGGAAATGCCGAAGGTGACGAGCAGGAGCATGGCGTTGACATAGAGCGTATCGAGCCCGATGATCCTGTCCTGCGCCCGCGGGCCGAGGATGATCCTGATCAGCACGATTGCCATGGCAAGCACAAGCATGAGCTGGGCTATCTGGACGCTGACGGATATGATCGTCGTGCTCATCGGAATGCCTCCAGCAGGATCTTTTCGTAACGGTTCTTTACCAGCCTCACCCAGGCGTCCTTGTCGTCGACATCAAGGACATGCAGCAGCACCGTCTTCTCCCGGGAATCATATTCCAGCCAGGCCGAACCGGGTGTCGAGGTGAGGATGATGGCAAGGATCGACAGTGCGGTCGGGTCTTCAAGCTCGACAGGCATCAGCACGAAGGCACTCGAATGCCCGGCGGACCGTCCTGACAGGATCACCGCGGCGACCGCAATGTTCGAGCGGACGATGTCGATGAACACGACGCCGATCAGCCGGAAGAGCAGCGGCCACTTGCGAGCCCGCGGCACGCTCGGCCTTAGTGCCGTCATCGCCCAGGAAGCGAAGACCGCGACGAGCGTCCCGAGGACAAGCTGACCGAGACTGAAGCCGGTAAGCAGCAGCCAGAACAGGATCAGCGCGAGCGTCAGGAGGGGATAGGGCAGCATGTCAGTGCGCGC
>CAMFHT010000356.1 GCA_945952245.1 uncultured Rhizobium sp.
GGAACCCGACCGCATTCCTGCGGTGGCAGATCACCAGCGCAGCCTTCGGGCAGACTGCCGGATCGTGCTACATCCAGCAGAAGATGGAGAACGTCAGAAGGGCCAGCGGCAAGAAGAGAACGATCACCCTTTACATGAAGGGAACCGGAACCCTTCCGTCCCTCTATCTTGTGCAGAATTTCGGCGCAGGGGGCTCGGCACAAAACGTTATCGTGCTTCAGAGCGCAGTGGTGTTGCAGAGTGGATGGACAAAATATCAGTATGTCGTGGACGTCCCGAGCGTAGCCGAAAAGACCATTGGTCAAAACAGCTATATGGCTTTCTGCATCCAGGTTCCGGTCAACTCGACTTACACGCTAGACCTCGCGCATGTCTCAGTCACCCGAGGCGATACAAGCGGCCAGGATGATTGCTTCCCGGCGCTGGATTACACCGCCGAGGAGGACAAGTGCAGGCGGTTTTTCCGGTACGTCCCGATGAATGTTATCTGGATGGCCTCAACAGGAAACATTCAGCACACACACTCGGTCATGTTGCCGGAGCCCATGAGAGCCCTGCCCGCTCTCGGCGCCACCGTGTACGATCCATCTGGCACGCCGTCTAACATCAACAATGCAGGCCAAAACATCGTTTTCGTGTCGAGGGAATCGGTGTCCTTGCAGGTCATTTCGCAAAACGCAGGATACGTCCAGGTTTCCGGCTATCGCTTCCCACTGGATGCGGAGATTTAAGATGATCGAATTCGCTCGCTATGAAGAGGACGGGACGGTCACGGCCGGCCCGATCCAAGGCACAACATGGAGCAAGATCACGCCAGCCACGCGATTCTGGGAAGAGATCAACGCCTGGACGACGCTTGGCAATACGATCGAGCCATATGTCGAACCGCCCGAGCCGGTCCCGGAAAAGATCAGCGATCGCCAGTTCTTTCAGCAGATGGCGATCGATGGGCACATCACCCAGGAAGAGGCCGAGGAGGCAGTTGGCCCCGGCACGATCCCCGCGACCATGGCCGCTCTCTTGGAAATGATCCCCGAGGAGCAGCGGTGGCCGGCGCGAATGCTGATCCGCGGCGCGACTGAGTTCCTACGGCACGATCCCGTCACCATCCTCATCGGCCAGCTTTACGGCTTCACCGATGAGCAGGTGGATGAGATCTGGCGGAAGGCATCCTTGCTGTGATGCCCGTCGCCCCTCTCACGGTCCAGCCGGATATGGAATGTTCCATGTGGCTCGACGGATGGCCGACATGGCTTGGCGGCACGGGGCACGAATGGCTCCCATGCTGCCAGGCGCATGATCTTGCCCCGCAGACGGTCCAAAGCGCATTGGAGCTTGGGCAGTGCGTTGCACGGATTGATCCGATCATGGGTGTCGTGATGGCGCTCGGCGTCATTCTCCTCGGCCCGCTCTACCTTGCCATCAAGAGGACCAGGACGCGCTAGCCGCGCTTTCGTTCCCACATCATGAGGGGCTGACGACGGTCAGCCCCTTTTTCGTTCCCGCTCGCGCGTAGGGTTTCGGCAATGACAAGCCGAAGCTTAGAGCAGGATGATTTATGTCTGGAACCACGAATTTCGTAGGCGTTCGCGTCTTTTCTGATCTGAAGGCGACCGTTGCTCGGATCGACACACGCGACAGCTCGGTCATCTCCATCGTCATGCCGGCCCCACTGGCTGATGCCGATGACGTGCCCCTGAACACACTGGTGCGTCTATCAACCGAAGACGCCGAACTTGCCACAAAGCTGGGAGCGGGACTGGCGCTGGACACAATCGGCCAGATCATCTCTGAAGGCATTTCGGCCGACATCCTCTTTGTGCGTTCGCAGCACTCGACAAAGACGGATGCGGCAGAAAAGCTTGCCGAGGAAGTCTCAAGCGTCGCCGGCTCGCCTACCGCACATACCGGTGTCTATGCACTGTTGGACGCGAAGAGCAAATTCGGCCTTGAGCCTTCCTGCATCATCAGCCCCGGCTATACCGCGCTGCGCGCCTCAGGCGCTGCAAATGCCGCCATTACGGCAATGAAGGTGGTCGCCGACAAGTTCATTGATTGCGTCGTCATCGCCGACGCGCCGGTTACGTCCAGGGAGGCGGCACGCGATGCGGCGCTCGATCACAAGACGGCGCTGAACACCATCATGTGCTATCCGAATGTCGTGGTCGATCTTGGCTCTGGACCGGTTACACGGCCGATGTCGCCGCACGTCGCGGCTGCAATGGTTCGCCGCGACAAGGAAGTCGGCAACCCCTTCAAGGCATTCTGGAACCGGCCGCTCAAGGGCATACTTGGGCCTTCTGTCCCGGTCGGCTATACCGATGGCGACACCTCGTCGGATGCGAACTGGCTGAACCAGAACGGTCTCTTGACCGTCATCGAGGGGAACCTGATCTGGGGACCGTTCACGACTGCCACCGATCCGACCGTTTCGGCATGGCGCTCGATCAAGCGGATCAGAACGCGCCGTGCGATTGAAAAGGCCATGTTGCGGCCGCTTCGCCAATACGCGTCCGAAGACATCACGCCGCACACCGTCTCCCTGATCTTCCGGGCGCTCGATCAGTATCTGTCCGATCTGGTGACGCTTGGCGCGCTCATCGATTTCGAAGTCATCTGGTCGAAGTCGATGAACCCGGCAACACTGCTCGAGGCCGGCGCCATGCGCGTCAAGACGCGCTTTGCGGAGACGCCCGACCTGGCGACCACCGAGATCTACACCGAACCGCAGCCTGAGGCGTTCGACGTCCTTGAGCGCGCGATCGCCGCCGCTCTGACCCAGATCGGCCTCAACACCGTTCGCGTAACGGCCTAAGGGAGAACACCAATGGACAGCATTATCCGCGGCGCGAACTGGTATTGCGAGGAGATCAACCAGCGTCAGCGCGTTGATGAAACGACCTTGCCACAGCTGGAGCGGGACATGATCGGCATGGTCATGGGCGGCGGTTTCTTCGGCTTCGAAATGCCAGCCGAGGTCCGTCCGCTCACCGCTGAGATGGCCGTCAATGGCGTGCATGCGGATCTGAAGAACCGCTTTGGCCGGGAGCCGGGCGACTGGACCACGCTGGTTTACTATGAATCGCTCCTCGATATTTTCCCTGCAGCCTCCAATGGCGAGGTCAGCCAGGCCGGCGCTCTGAAGCTCACTGGCCGCGTCGTCTTCCTGAAGGGTCTCCTCAACGCCTACAGCCAGGCATCGGTCAAGGGCATGAAGTCGTCCGGCGCGACCCGGCTGCGCTGGTCTTCGATCGTGCTCTACCACGACATCTTCAACGGCAAGACCGTCCACAAGTTCGACGTTCAGAACAACGTGCTGATCATCGACGGCGTTAACTACACGGCCGAGCACAACCGGCTCATTTCCGCTTAAGCGAATACCCGGGGCGCGCTCACCGACAGGCGCGTCAAGATAGGCTGGCTGCAGCGGTGAGGCGGCCAGCCGCCCTCTTTTGAGGAACCTTCAAAATGCTCTCGAACACCCCGCACACCATCTCCATTGAAACCCCGCAGCCCGCCGCCAATCCGGCAGATGTGAAGGTCGAGGAAATCCCTTTGCCTCCCCAGGAGCTATGGGAAGAGCTGGACAACCGGGCAGCTGGCCAGTCCACCGAACCGGCGCCTGCCATCGCGCCATCGGCAAAGACCCGCGAGATCGCCGCGCTCGACTTCGGAGGCAGGGAGCGGGAAGTCTACTCACTCGCTTTTCCATTTTCGCATCCGGATCTCGGGCACGTTTCCCAAATTGAGGTGCGCCGCCTGACGGTCGGGGAAGTCGGATCTTTGCTCGATAATCTGCCGCAGAACGAACCCGACAATTTTTGGATCTACGCGCGCATGACAGGAGTGCCGGCACCCGTTTTGCGCGGCCTCGTCGACATCGATGGCGAGGAGGTAACCAATCGCTGCTTCGATTTTTTGCCCCGCGTGTTCCGGCCGGGGAGGGCCGCATCATCATCGACTTCCGAGCCTGGCGGGACGTGATCGGTCGTGTTGCCTCCATTTTCAATACGCCGCTCCCATCGATGTTTCTGATGCCCTGGGATGAGGCACTGAGATGGTGGCATCCGGCGCAGAAAATCTGGAATGAGACCTGGGGGCTGCGGAATTGACCAATCTGGACGTCTCTCTTCGCCTGAGAATGGAAAACCAGCTCTCCCGGCCTGCCGAGGCCGCGGAGCGGGATCTGAAGGAACTTCAGAAGGCAGCCGAGAAACTCGGCAAGACCAAGGGCGTTAACGAACTGGCGTGCAATCTGAAAGGTGCTGGCACCAGCGCGAATAAGA
>CAMFHT010000357.1 GCA_945952245.1 uncultured Rhizobium sp.
TCCTGCCGGGCACAAGCCAGGAATATGGCGGCGTCATCAAGCACGGCGCGAAGCTGCTCTTCGCCTACAGCCAGGCGACGGTGCCGATGGTAACGCTCATCACCCGCAAGGCCTATGGCGGCGCCTATGACGTGATGGCGTCGAAGCATATCGGCGCCGACATCAACTATGCCTGGCCGACCGCCGAAATCGCGGTCATGGGCGCCAAGGGCGCGACGGAGATCCTCTACCGTTCGGAACTCGGCGATCCGGAAAAGATCGCGGCCCGCACGGCGGAATACGAGGAGCGCTTCGCCAATCCCTTCGTCGCCGCCGAACGCGGCTTCATCGACGAGGTCATCATGCCCCACTCCTCCCGCCGCCGCATCGCTCGCGCCTTCGCCTCGCTCCGCAACAAGCAGGTGGACGTGCGTTGGCGCAAGCACGACACGATCCCGTTGTGAGGGTGCATGCCGAAGGTGTTCGTGTGGCAGGGGTGGGCGTTCCTGTTCTACAGCCTCGACCGGACGGAGCCGCCGCACGTTCATGTGACGAAGGATCGCAAGGAATGTAAGATCTGGCTGGATAGTCTTGATATCGCGAAGAACAAGCGCTGCACGGAGCATGAGCTCAACGCCATCCTCGCCGTCGTTCGAGAAAGGCGGTCTGAAATTCTGGAGAAGTGGCATGAACACTTTGGAAATTGAGGAAGACCTGCTGGAGCCGGTGAAGGCGTGGTGCACGGATGTGGATCTGATCGTGTGCCTCATCGACGGCGTTCAACTGGTGACGCCGCTGTGGTGGTATCCGCCGCTTCTCGCCGCTTCCGATGCAGAGCGTAACCGCATCGAGCTTTCACCGTTCGGGCTGCATTGGCCCGACCTGGATGAGGATCTGAGCATAGAGGGGATGCTCAGAGGCCGGAAATATCCTGATGCCAAGCCCCCGGCACAAGCCGCTGAGTAATTGTCATGATCAAGAAAATTCTCATCGCCAACCGTGGTGAAATCGCCTGCCGGGTCATCAAGACGGCGCGCAAGATGGGCATCAAGACGGTCGCCGTCTATTCGGATGCGGACCGCAATGCGCTGCATGTCGAGATGGCGGACGAGGCGGTGCATATCGGGCCGGCGCCGTCGTCGCAGTCCTATATCGTCATCGAGAAGATCCTCGATGCGATCAGGAAGACCGGGGCCGATGCGGTGCATCCGGGTTATGGCTTCCTCTCGGAAAACGCTGCCTTCGCCGAGGCGCTGGAGAAGGAGGGCGTGACCTTCATCGGCCCGCCGGTCGGCGCGATCCAGGCCATGGGCGACAAGATCACCTCGAAGAAGCTTGCGGCCGAAGCCGGGGTTTCGACCGTGCCCGGACACATGGGCCTGATCGCCGATGCGGACGAGGCGGTGCGGATCTCCGCCTCCATCGGCTATCCCGTCATGATCAAGGCCTCTGCCGGCGGCGGCGGCAAGGGCATGCGCATCGCCTGGAACGACGAGGAGGCGCGCGAGGGCTTCCAGTCCTCGAAGAACGAGGCGAAGAGCTCCTTCGGCGACGACCGCATCTTCATCGAAAAGTTCGTGACCGAGCCGCGCCATATCGAGATCCAGGTCCTTGGCGACAGGCATGGCAACACGCTTTACCTCGGCGAGCGCGAATGTTCGATCCAGCGCCGGAACCAGAAGGTCATCGAGGAGGCGCCGTCGCCCTTCCTCAGCCCCGAGACGCGCAAGGCCATGGGCGAGCAGGCCGTGGCGCTTGCCAAGGCCGTGGGCTATCACTCGGCCGGCACGGTGGAATTCATCGTCGATGGCAAGGCCAACAAGTTCTACTTCCTCGAGATGAACACCCGCCTGCAGGTGGAGCATCCGGTCACCGAACTCGTCACCGGCATCGACCTGGTGGAGCAGATGATCCGCGTCGCCTCCGGCGAGAAGCTCGCCTTCGGGCAGGACGACGTGAAGCTGAACGGCTGGGCAATCGAGAGCCGGCTCTATGCCGAAGATCCCTATCGCAACTTCCTTCCGTCGATCGGCCGCCTCACGCGCTACCGTCCGCCGGTCGAGGGCAGGCGCTCGGATGGCACGGTGGTGCGCAACGATACCGGCGTCTTCGAGGGCGGCGAGATCTCGATGTATTACGATCCGATGATCGCCAAGCTCTGCACCTGGGCGCCGGACCGGCTGACGGCAATCGACGCCATGGGCAAGGCGCTCGACAATTTCGAGGTGGACGGCATCGGCCACAACCTGCCCTTCCTCTCCGCCGTCATGCAGCAGGAGCGGTTCCGTTCCGGCAGGCTGACGACCGCCTATATCGCCGAGGAATTCAAGGACGGCTTCACCGGCGTCCAGCCTTCCGAGGCGGATGCACGGACGCTCGCCGCGATTGCGACGCGGATCCACCACGTGCGGGAAAGCCGGGCTACGCAGATCTCCGGCACCATCGGCAATCACCGCCGCGTGCTGGGCAAGGACTGGGTGGTGACGCTTGGAGGCTTCACCTTCCCGGTTACGCTCGAAAGCTCTGCCGAGGGTCAGCGCGTCCGCTTCATGGACGGGGCGGCGCTGGATGTTTCGGGCGGCTGGCAGCCGGGTGATTGCCACGGCGAATTCACCGTCGGCGGCGAGCGGCTGGGCGTGAAGACCGGCAAGTCCGGCACCGGCTACCGCCTGCGCTGGCGCGGCATGGACCTCGTCGCGCATGTGCGCGAACCGCACGTGGCGGCGCTTGCCCGGCTCATGCCCGTCAAGCTGCCGCCGGATACCTCGAAGATGCTCCTCTGCCCCATGCCGGGCGTCATCACCTCTGTGCTCGTTGCAGCGGGAGATACGGTCGAGGCAGGTCAGGCGCTCGCGACGGTCGAGGCGATGAAGATGGAAAACATCCTGCGCGCGGAGAAGCGTTCGGTTGTTACGAAGGTCGCGGTCTCGGCCGGACAGTCGCTGGCGGTCGACGAGCTGATCATGGAATTCGCGTGATGAGATCAGGAATCGGACGATTTTCTGCCGATGAGGCGTTCGATCATATGCCTTTGATGATCCTGGCCGCCGAAGAAAACGGAAAGAACGTGTATGGTTTCAGCCGATTCTTCTACTTCGAAGTACACGACGGCGCGTTCTATCGAAAGATATCGGAGACCGGATCTCAAAGCCGAAGCAACGGTACCGCGGTAAGGATGGTTTTCAAGCGTCACCATCTGCCGCGTAAGCTTGAGAACTCGCTTGGCGGCTTTATCGTAGGCGTCACCGACTGTATCGCCAAAGCCAAGGAAGCTTGCCGCGAGGTGATCGGCTATCTGGTCGAGATCTTTGATGGCTTGGTCGGAAAATCGGATCTCATAGACCATACTGCGCCTTCTTTGCGGCCAGCATCGTTTCTACCTGTTCTTGAAACTCCTCCTTGCTCAGGAACGGTCCCTTCCGGCGCTCTTCCAGCAAGGCCTTCAGTGCCGCGAGCTCGGCGTCCTTCATCTCCGTCTCGTGGCGCAGAAGCTCCAGGCCGTGCTGCACGACGGCGCTTACGCTGGAATAGCGGCCTTCCTCGACCATGCGGCGGGCAAAGGCTTCCTGCTGATCGGGCAACGAGATCGAGGTCTTGACGGTCATGGCACAGCTCCAGATTAGATCTTCATAATACTACTCAGTAGCATCGCGGTCAAGGATCGCGGCAGGACGAGAACGAGACCGGGAGGTCCGCAATGACCAAGAAAACCATCACCGACTGGAATGCCCTCGCTGAAAAGGAGCTGAAGGCGCCCCCGGAGAAGCTTGTCTGGCAGACGCCGGAAGGCATCGACGTCAAGCCGCTCTATACGGAGGATGATCTCGCATCCGCCTCGCACCTCGGCACGCTGCCGGGGTTTCAGCCCTTCGTGCGCGGGCCGCGCGCCACCATGTATACGGGCCGTCCCTGGACCATTCGGCAATATGCGGGCTTCTCGACGGCGGAGGATTCGAACGCCTTCTACCGCAAGGCGCTGGCTGCAGGGCAGCAGGGCGTCTCGGTCGCCTTCGATCTGGCGACGCATCGCGGCTATGACTCGGACCATCCGCGGGTGGTGGGCGATGTCGGCAAGGCGGGAGTCGCGATCGATAGCGTCGAGGACATGAAGATCCTGTTCGACGGCATTCCGCTCGAGAAGATCTCGGTGTCCATGACCATGAACGGCGCCGTCATCCCGATTCTCGCGAATTTCATCGTCGCGGGCGAGGAGCAGGGCGTGCCGCGAGCGGAGCTTTCCGGCACGATCCAGAACGACATCCTCAAGGAGTTCATGGTCCGCAACACCTATATCTACCCGC
>CAMFHT010000358.1 GCA_945952245.1 uncultured Rhizobium sp.
AAATCCTCTCTTCTCAATTAAGCCAGTTCCGTCTCAGGGGCGCTGATGTCGGACACTCAAGGCCTATGACGGTTGGTTTGGCAGCGCCGAGCCCGAGCCGAGCGTCGATCGGTGTTGCATTCAACGACTGAACAGCAATCGAAGCAGCGACTGAGGCCTGAAACGTAACGCCGCCCGCAGTGGCGTTTCCGCCACCTGAAGCAAGCAGAGACTTTTCCCGTGGATTCTGTGCCTTTGTAATTCGGCGTCGACCTCCAATTGACGGAATAGTAGCGGCTCAAGTCGGACCCGTCACAAATTCCGCTGAACGGTAGAGAAGGCAGTCCGGATCGCTGTTTCCCCGGCAACTGATCTAAGTCTGCAGTGGGTAAAGATGCGGTTGTTATAGAGGCGTGCTCAAACGGCAGCAATGGTGTCAGACTAGGTCGGGCCAACATCGCACTGTGAGACAGACCAAGAGCGACGGCTTGATACAGACTTGAACCACAATTGAACCGGCCGGATATGCCCCCGCTGCGGGAATCGTTTCCGCTTCGCGCCTTCATTTCGGACGTTACAACAGCTTTTAGCAATTGCCGAGAAGCGGACCGTCCGCTTCCAGGTATTAAAGACGCGAGTAGCGTGTAGAAAAGTGCGCTTTGCTTGTCTGCTATTGATTCCGCACAGTCGGGCTTCAAAGCCGTATCCGCTCGATCGCCTCTCGTTGAGAATATGATCCAACCGGCTTGAGGGCAGCGCGCATTAAGTGGTGCCGAAACGGAACTCTGACTGCGCGGTAGGCTTTAATGCAAGCATCACTAAAGGAGTAGTTAAATGGCATTCATCGAAGCAAAAGATGGCACGAAGCTGCACGTCAAGGATATGGGCGAAGGTCGCCCGGTCATCCTCATCCACGGCTGGCCATTGACCGGCGACATGTTCGAGTACCAGACGCTCGCCCTGCTGGAAGCGGGCTTCCGCGTCATCACCTATGATCGCCGTGGTTTCGGCCAGTCCGGACATCCTGCAAGCGGCTACACTTACGACGTCTTTGCCGATGACCTTGCCGCCGTTATCGATGGTCTTGAACTGCAAGGCGTCAGCCTTGTCGGCTTTTCCATGGGTGGCGGCGAGATCGCACGATATCTCTCTCGCCACGGCGCGTCGAAGGTTGCGAAAGCCGTTCTTGTTGCATCTGTGGCCGGCTACCTGCTCAAGGATGAAACCAATCCTGATGGTGTCGACATCAGCGTCTTCGAGGGCATGAAGGCGGATATTCGCAAGGACCGTTTCGACTTCCTGCAAAGCTTTGCCAAGACCTTCTACGGTGTCGGCTTCGTCAGCAGCCCCGTCAGCCAGGGCGTGCTGGACTGGTCCTTCGTACTGGGCATCATGGCAAGCCCGAAGGCAACGATCGATTGCGTTGACGCATTCGGCAAGACCGACTTTAGGCCGGATTTCGCGGCCTTCACCATTCCCACGCTTGTCATACATGGCACTGGCGACAAGACGGTGCCCATCGATCCGACAGGCCGCGCCGCCGCAAAGGGGATCGCCGGAGCAAGGCTCATCGAATATGACGGGGAACCCCACGGCCTGTTTGCAACGGCGCCGGATCGGCTGAACAAGGACCTGCTCGCATTTCTTGCCTGATAGGAGGAGGTGGGCGCATGCTGCGATGCGCCCACCGGTTCAATGGTGCGATATCCTGTAACATCGTGGCTCTATTAGACTGTGTCCTACGTCCCTAGAGCGCCGCGAACTCCAGCTGCCTGTTCGGTTTCTGACTTTCCTGCGTCAGGCTCGACAGGGTGACGCCTAAAAGCCGAACGGGCTTGCGGAATGGAAACGCCGTCTCGATCAGTTGACGGGCTACAACCGCAACCTCCTCGCCGCCCGACAGGGGATAAGCCATCGTGCGGCTCCGTGTAATCTGCTGAAAATCGGAAAACTTGATCTTCACCGTCACGGTTTTGGCACTGATCTGGTGTCTTTCGCAATAGGACCACACCTTCCCGACCAAGGGCATGATTTCACGCTGCGCGGCATCGAGCGCAGTCAGGTCTTCGGAAAACGTATCCTCAGCGCCGACGGACTTGCGCTCGCGATCCGACTTGACCTCTCGGTTATCGATGCCGCGGGCAATGCCATAAAAATAGGGGCCGGACTTGCCGAAATGGGCGGCGAGAAATTCCAGCGATTTCGTCTTGAGATCGGCGCCGGTCTCGATGCCGAGGCGGCGCATCTTCTCCGCCGTGGCGGGGCCGACACCATGGAATTTGCCGACGGCGAGGCTCTCGACGAAGGCGGGACCATTCCGGGGCGTGATCACGGCCTGGCCGTTCGGCTTGTTGAGATCCGAGGCCATCTTGGCGAGGAATTTGTTATAGGAAATCCCGGCGGAAGCGTTCAGCCCGGTCGCGGCCTTGATGCGGGCGCGGATTTCCTGCGCGATCTCGGTGGCGACGGGCATGCCCTTCAGGTTGTCGGTCACGTCGATATAGGCCTCGTCAAGCGACAAGGGTTCGATCAGCGGCGTGTAGTCCACGAAGATCTCGCGGATCTGCTGTGAGACTGCGCGGTAGACGTCGAAGCGCGGCTTGACGAAGATGAGATCTGGGCATTTGCGCGCGGCCGTCACCGACGGCATGGCGGAGCGGACGCCGAAGGCGCGCGCTTCATAGCTGGCGGCGGCCACCACGCCGCGGGCGGCGGCACCCCCCACCGCCACGGGCTTGCCGCGCAGCTCTGGATTGTCGCGCTGCTCGACGGAGGCGTAGAAAGCATCCATGTCCACATGGATGATCTTGCGCTGAGGATGGTGTGACAACTCCGTCATGGCCCGCCTTTCCCGGTCGCCGCTCAGGTCCACATCGAGCGCATGCGCGCCCCGACGTCGATCCGGATCTGGCGGGTGCTGCGTTCGCCGGCGCCGCCGGCGCTCGCCTTCGGCCAGACGGTGGTTTCGAAGAACTGCAGCAGCGTGACCGGAATGAAGCGCGTGCGCGCCGCATAGACATGCCGGTCCCCTTGTGCGTTCTGGCCATGCGTGAAGAAGCGCTGCGGCGTGATCAGCGACAGGCTGTCGCGGGCGCGCGTCATACCCACATAGAGCAGGCGCCGTTCCTCCTCGAGTTCTGCCGTCGTTCCTGTTGCAAGATCGGAAGGCATGCAGCCATCGACGACGTTGAGCATGAAGACCGAGCGCCATTCCTGGCCCTTGGCGGAATGGATGGTGGAGAGGATCAGATAATCCTCGTCCAGCAGAGGCACGCCGGCCTGGTCGCTGGTCGCGTCCGGCGGGTCGAGCGTGAGCTCTGTCAGGAAGCGCTCGCGGCTGGCATAGCCCGAGGCGATCTGCTCGAGCTGCAGGAGATCGGCCTTGCGGATGTCCGCGTCCTCGTGAATGCGCTCGAGATGGGGCTCGTACCAGGTTCGTGCCAATTCCATCTCCGCAGGCCATCCGGCTTCGGATTTCCGCAGAGACGAGACAAGCGCGGTAAAGCCCGGCCAATCCTCGCCGCTCTTCGGCGGGGGCGGCAGTTCCATCAGCGACAAAAGCGGCTCCGGATCGGCGGCGATCGTGTCGAGGATGCGGGCGGCCGTCTGCGGCCCCACGCCCGGCAGCATCTGCAGCAGGCGAAAGCCCGCCACCCGGTCGCGCGGGTTCTGGGCGAAGCGCAGCAGCGCCAGCATGTCCTTCACATGCGCGCTGTCCAGGAACTTCAGCCCGCCGAACTTGACGAAGGGAATGTTGCGCCGGGTCAGCTCCACCTCCAGCGGGCCGCTGTGATTGGAGGCGCGGAAGAGGACGGCCTGCTGCTTCAGCGGCATGCCCACCTCGCGATTGGCGAGAACCTGTTCGACGATGTAACTGGCCTGGTCCGCCTCGTCCTTGACAGTCACGAGCTGCGGCCGCTGCTCCGACTGCCTGTCTGTCCAGAGGTTCTTGGTGAAGCGTTCGCGCGCCAGGTCAATCACGCCATTGGCGGCCGCGAGAATTGGCGCCGTCGAGCGGTAATTGCGATCGAGCGTGATGACGTCGGCCGGCGCGGGAGCGAAGGCCTTCGGAAAATCGAGGATGTTGCGCACCGTTGCGGCCCGGAAGGAATAGATCGACTGGGCATCGTCGCCGACGACCGTCAGCCCGCGCCCGCCGGGCTTCAGCGCCATCAGGATCGACGACTGCAGGCGGTTGGTGTCCTGGTATTCGTCCACCAGCACGTGATCGAAGCGGTTGCCGACATCCTCGGCAATTTCGGGATCGGAGACCATCTGCGC
>CAMFHT010000359.1 GCA_945952245.1 uncultured Rhizobium sp.
TCAAGGCCGAGATCGGCAACTGGCGCTGGGCGGGCGTGCCCTTCTATCTGCGCACAGGCAAGCGTCTCGCAAGCCGCATGTCCGAAATCGTCATTTCCTTCAAGCCGATCCCGCATTCGATCTTCGACGATGCGGCGGGCCGGATCGTCGCCAACCAGCTCGTCATCCGCCTGCAGCCGGACGAAGGCGTGAAGCAGTGGCTGATGATCAAGGATCCGGGCCCGGGCGGCATGCGCCTGCGCCATGTGTCGCTGGACATGACCTTTGCCGAGGCCTTCAGCGTCCGCAACCCGGATGCCTATGAACGGCTCCTGACGGACGTCATCCGCTCCAACCAGACGCTCTTCATGCGCCGCGACGAAGTGGAAGCCGCGTGGAAATGGGTGGACCCGATCCTGAAGGGCTGGGAAGAGACGAACCAGCCCGCGCAGGGCTATACCGCCGGCACCTGGGGTCCGAGCCAGGCCATCGCGCTGATCGAGCGCGACGGCCGCACCTGGCACGAAGTGGGCTGAGCCATGACCGTGTTCAACGCCTTTGACGATGGCGCGGCACTGGCAGCCGCGCTGGCCGACCGCGTGGCGGAAGTGCTGCGGGCCGGCATTGCCGCACGCGGATCGGCCTCTATCGCAGTCTCGGGCGGCACCACGCCCGGCCGCTTCTTCGACGCGCTCTCCACCCGCGACCTCGACTGGCCGAAGGTGACGGTGACGCTGGTGGACGAACGCTTCGTTCCCGGCGACAATCCGCGCTCGAACCACAAGCTGGTGGCGGAGCGCCTGCTCCAGAACCAGGCTTCGGCGGCCCGGTTCCTGCCGCTTTACCATGCGGCCTCCTCGGCAGAAGAGGCGGCGACGATCGCCTCCGCGGAAGCCGACAGGCTCGCGCGGCCTTTCGACGTCGTCATCCTCGGCATGGGCAATGACGGCCATACGGCATCGTTCTTTCCGGGCGGCAATCATCTCGCCGCCGCTCTCGACCGCGAAGTCAGCCGCGCCGTCATCACGATGGAAGCGGAAGGCGCCGGTGAGACCCGACTGACCTTCACCCTTCCCCGGTTGAACGATGCGCGCCTGCTGGTCGTTCATATCGAGGGGCAGGGCAAGCGCGACGTGCTGGAAAAAGCCATGGCCGGCCGCGACGAGGCGGAAATGCCGGTCCGCGCGATCCTGAAACGGGCGAAGACCGAGCCCGACATCTACTGGGCCCCCTGACGCGGTCAGCGCCCTCGAACAAACCCATTCCGGAGGCCGCATCCCGACGGCCCGACAACGGAGTCATAGCCATGTCCGCAACGCCGCATTCCACCGTCGCCGCCATCACCCGGCGCATCGTCGAACGCTCGAAGCCGACCCGCGAGCCCTATCTGGAGCGCCTGCGCACCGCCGTCTCCAAGAAGCCGCACCGTTCGGTGCTCGGCTGCGCCAACCTCGCGCACGGCTTTGCCGTCTGTTCCCTCTCGGAAAAGCAGGCGCTGGCAGGAGACGAGGTGCTGAACCTCGGCATCATCACCTCCTATAACGACATGCTTTCGGCGCATCAGCCGTTCGAAACCTATCCGGCGATCATCCGCGAGGCTGCGCGCGAAGCCGGTGGCGTGGCGCAGGTGGCAGGCGGCGTGCCGGCCATGTGCGACGGCGTGACCCAGGGCCAGCCGGGCATGGAGCTCTCGCTCTTCTCCCGCGACCTCATCGCAATGGCAGCCGGCATCGGCCTGACCCACAACATGTTCGATGCTGCCGTCTATCTCGGCGTGTGCGACAAGATCGTGCCGGGGCTGACGATTGCGGCACTCACCTTCGGTCACCT
Organism: uncultured Rhizobium sp.; assembly: GCA_945952245.1. GTDB lineage: Bacteria > Pseudomonadota > Alphaproteobacteria > Rhizobiales > Rhizobiaceae > Gellertiella. The sequence goes on from CAMFHT010000359.1 coordinate 1,810, forward strand.
CCCCGCCGTCTTCGTGCCCGCCGGACCCATGACGTCGGGCCTGCCGAACGACGAGAAGGCCCGCGTGCGCCAGCTCTATGCCGAGGGCAAGGTCGGCCGTGCGGAGCTGCTGGAGGCGGAATCCAGGTCCTATCACGGCCCCGGCACCTGCACCTTCTACGGCACGGCCAATTCCAACCAGATGCTGATGGAGATCATGGGCTTCCACCTGCCCGGCGCCTCCTTCATCAATCCCGGCACGCCGCTGCGCGAGGCGCTGACCCGCGAGGCGACGAAGCGGGCGCTGGCGATCACCGCCGCCGGCAACGAGTTCACGCCCGCCGGCGAGATGATCGACGAGCGCTCCATCGTTAACGGCGTCGTCGGCCTGCATGCGACGGGCGGCTCCACGAACCACACGCTGCACCTCGTCGCCATGGCGCGCGCCGCCGGTATTCAGCTTACCTGGCAGGACATTTCCGACCTCTCCGACGTGGTGCCGCTGCTCGCCCGCGTCTATCCGAACGGGCTTGCCGACGTGAACCATTTCCATGCGGCAGGCGGCATGGGCTTCCTGATCTCGGAACTCCTGAAGGGCGGGCTTCTGCACGAGGACGTGCGCACCGTTGCCGGCGAGGGGCTCCGCAACTATGCCATCGACGTGAAGCTTGGCGAGAACGGCCAGGTGGTACGCGAGCCAATCCCTGCCGTCAGCGCAGACCCCAAGGTGCTGACGACGATCGACAAGCCCTTCCAGGCGAATGGCGGGCTGAAGATGTTGACCGGCAATCTCGGCCGCGCCGTCATCAAGATCTCCGCCGTCAAGCCGGATCGCCACGTCATCGAGGCGCCGGCGATCATCTTCCACGACCAGGCGGAACTGCACGAGGCCTTCAAGGCCGGCAGGCTCGACCGCGATTTCGTCGCCGTCGTCCGTTTCCAGGGGCCGAAGGCGAACGGCATGCCGGAACTGCACAAGCTGACGCCGACGCTCGGCGTGCTGCAGGATCGCGGCCACCGGGTGGCACTGCTGACCGACGGCCGCATGTCCGGCGCGTCCGGCAAGGTGCCGGCGGCGATCCACGTGACGCCGGAGGCCGTGGACGGCGGGCCGATCGGCCTGATCCGCGAGGGCGACATCATTCGGCTCGACGCCGTGGCCGGCACGCTGGAGGCGCTGGTTCCCGCTGCGGAATGGGCATCCCGCACGCCCGTGACCGCAGATCTCTCGGCCAACGAGTTCGGCCTCGGCCGCGAACTCTTCGCCCCCTTCCGCCGCCTGGCCATGACGGCGGATCTCGGTGCCGGCATCTTCGCCTGATAAAACCGCGGCAGTCCGCAATTCGGTGCTGCCGCAACTTTACTTTTACCTAATTTAGATATAACTTATCTCCCGAACAGGGAGATTCGTGATGATCAAGCCGCTTGCCGTTTCCCGCAGCCAGAACCGCGACCAGCCGATTTCCGTGCATTCCGCCCAACCGAACCGGCGCAAGTGCAAGTTCAAGGCGCGGGCGCTCTACATGCGCAACGGCTGCCGCGGCATCCAGGAATTCGTGGTCGAGGTCAACGAGATCTCGCGCACGCAACTGGTGCTGACCAGCAATTTCTCCTCCCTCATGCCCGACAACTTCACCCTCATCCTCGGCGCCCGCCAGTACGGCATCGGCTGCGCCGTCTATTCGCGGGTGGAGAGCAAGCTCAACTGCAACCTGCTGAAGCCCGAAAGCACCGAGATGGTGGCCTATCTCGCCGGACTTCGAGATCCCAATGCGACGATCGAGGAAATACGCCATCCGCTCTTTCCGAGAAGTCTCATGGTAAAGCGCTGATGAATATCCAGACTAAAAGGCCGATCCAGCCGTTAAGCCGAATGCCATAAATATTATAAGCTTCGAATACTCTTGATTTCTCTTTGTTTTTCTGCTAGTTATTGATGCATGGACCTCGCGAGGTCGTGTTTTTGGTTCCGAAAGAAAGGCTAAGAACATGCCCGATTCCATGATGTCGACGACCCGAAAGGAAAACTATCTCTCCCGACTTGTGAAGTCGCCGGACCGCCGGCGTTCACAACGGCATGGCTGCCACTTCCTGGCGCGCGCCTATTTCACGTCGCACGGCGCCCGCGGCATCAAGGAGGTCGAGGTGGCTGCGCTGGATATCTCACAGCACGGCATCTGCCTGAGCTCCGCCCATGCGGAGGACGTGCCTCTGCATTTCTATCTTTACATCGGCCATTACCAGCACAGCATCAGCTGCGCCGTGGTCGCGCGCCAGGACCAGATCCTGCGCTGCGAGTTCCTGCGCCGGGAAACCATGGAGATGATCGAGTTCCTGACCAGCGTCAGCGATCCGAAAATGACATTGTCGGAAATCCGCCATCCGCTGTTCGGATACATGGGCGACAATTGAGAAAGAGCCGTTTTGTCAGGAATGTATGAGATGAAGCCAGGCCAGCCCTGACCGGGAC
>CAMFHT010000360.1 GCA_945952245.1 uncultured Rhizobium sp.
GCCCTTCAGCTTTTCGCCGAGATCGACCTCCACGCCCGCCTTGCCGCCATAGCTCGTGGCATTGCGGCGATAGCCGAGCACGTCGGTCCCATCGTCGTAGATCGTGCGCCCGGCGGAGGCTTCGAGAAAGGGGATGAGCGCTGGCGAAAGCTCGTAGCCGACACGGACCCTCAGCGTGCCGGCATTGCGGTTGCGGTCCTCGAGCGAGGATTTCGAGCCGTCGCTCAGCGTCACGTCGCCATAGGTGGTGCGCGAGAGATCGAGTGCAGCAAGTCCCCGCAGCAGGCCGAAATCCCGTTCGATCGATCCGCCCGCAGACAAGGTCTGCACCGCCGACTGGTCGATGGCACCGAGCACCGCATTGGGCGAGGTGGCGCTTTCGCGGGTCAGGGCATAGCCCGCGGTCAGGTGAGCGATGGTCTCCTCGGGCAGGTCGAGCCTCAGATCGGCGTTGATGCTGGCGGAAGGGTCCGTCTGGCCGGTGCCGGAGATGTTGCGCTGGTAGACGCCGTCGCCGGTGATGGTCAGCTGGTGTCGCGACCAGTCGGAGGTCAGCGTGCCCTTCAGCTCTTCCTGGCCGAACGTGCGCGTGACGCTGCTTCCCGACGATTTCGTCGTCTCGCTGCCGATCGAACTTGTGAGCGAGGGGCGGAGGATGAAGCTGCCGAGGCGGATGCCGGGCGAATCGGTGGAGGCGACGGGAAGCCTGGGCCGCACGTCGTCCACCGGTGCCGCGCGCAGGTTTTCGCGGGAGAGGCTGTCCTCCTGCAGGCTGAGATCGTCCTCGTTGCCGGATAGCCTGGCGGCGCGGGCGTTGAGCGGCTCTTCCGGGGCAAGGGCCGCGCCCTTCTTGCGGCCCTTGGCTTTCCTGAGGGTCGCCGGATCGTCCGCCGAACCGTTGACCGCCTGATCGGCTGCCTGGCCCGCTGCGGAACCGTCATCGGCCGGGGGGATCTCGGAGAAGGCATTGGCGAGCGACTGGGCATGAGCCGGAATGCTGGCAAAGGGGAGGGCAAGCGCCGCCAGGCCCGCCGCGAGGCAGGTGGTCCGGAGAAGGCGCTGAAGGCGCCGTTCAGATCTGGCGTTGTTCATTCCATGCTCGCCCGCGCAACCCATAAAGGTTACCCATGTGTAAAGCGTCGTGGTTAACGAGCCGTTTACGAAGACGCCGCGCAAGCGGTTCGCATGGCGGAATTGCCGCGAAGACGGAGATTTGCGCCGCAGGGATATTGGACAGAAAGGCCGGAAAGCGCTAACGGTCTGCCATGAACCAGCCGAACACCATTCCCGACACCACGGACGCCGTCGCAACGGCACTCCGCACCGTAGAAATCGAACGCGCCGGCCTCGCCTCGCTGGAAAATGCCCTGCGCGGGCCGCTTTGCGAGCCCTTCCGGCAGGCCGTGAACGCAATCATCGGCATTTCCGGGCGCGTGATCGTGACGGGCGTGGGCAAGAGCGGCCATATCGGTTCCAAGATGGCGGCAACCTTCGCCTCGACCGGCACGCCCGCCTTCTTTGTGCATCCGGCAGAAGCCAATCACGGCGATCTCGGCATGATCACCCGCGACGATGTCATCATCGCCATGTCCTGGAGCGGCGAGAGCACGGAACTGCAGGGCATCATCGCCTATTCGCGCCGTTTCCGCATTCCGCTGATTGCCTTCACCTCGGGCGAGCATTCGACGCTGGGCAAGGAGGCGGACATCGTGCTGCTGCTGCCGAAGGAGCTGGAGGCCTGCCCGCACAATCTCGCGCCGACCACCTCGACGCTGATGCAGCTCGCGCTCGGCGATGCGCTGGCGCTGGCGCTGCTTGAAAGCCGCGGCTTCACGGCCCATGATTTTCGCACCTTCCACCCCGGCGGCAAGCTGGGTGCGAGCCTGACCCATGTCGGCGACATCATGCATACCGGCGAGGCGCTGCCGCTGGTTTCGGAAGGAACGGGGCTGCAGGAGGCGGTCACGATCCTCTCCCACAAGCGCTTCGGCTGCGTGGGTGTCCTGAACCGCGACGGCCAGCTCTCCGGCATCATCACCGACGGTGACATCGCCCGCAACATCGGCCGCAACCTCGGCGGTCTCTCGGTCGACGACATCATGACCCGCTCGCCGAAGACGGTGAAGGCCAAGACGCTGGCCACGGGAGCGATGGCGATCCTCAACCAGTACAACATCTCGGCGCTTCTGGTCATCGACGAGGATCAGCGGCCGGTTGGCATCGTGCATTTCCACGATTTGCTGCGGATCGGAGTCGCTTGAGGCGGTTCCGGCCTTCTCGCCCCTGGCGGGCGAGAATGGAATTTCAACACCTTAGCTGAAAGCTAAGTGTTAGAAATTCCAAGAGCGGGGGTCCGGCGGCTTTGCAAGCGCTTCGCTCTCCCACCCCCTCCCTTGCAAAATCTGAAGTTTAGCCGCTTCGCGTCTAAACATTCGATTTTGCTTTCCCGCCCGCAAGGGGCGGGAAGCACAGTCACACCCGCTCCACGTCCAGCGTATGTCCCTCGCAGCCCGTCACGCGCACCCGGGTGCCGGCCGGAAGGTCGGGGCCTCGGACGGGCCAGTGGCTGTCGTCGATCTTGAGCCGCCCGCGGCCATCCACCACGGGTTCGCCGAGGGTTGCGATGCGGCCGATATAGGTGGCGGCGCGCTGGTTGAGGAGGGGCTGGTCGCTTTCCGCGCCGCCGCGCGAATAGAAGCGGCGGCCGGCGAGCACGAAGACCACCGACAGGGCGGCGAAGACCAGCATCTGCACTTCCCAGGACCAGAAGGCCGTGGTCCAGAAGGCAAGCGAGAGCGCGCCGACGGCAATCGCCGCAAGACCGATCCAGACGAGGAAGACGCCGGGAACCAGAAGCTCCGCGGCCAGCAGCGCGAGGCCGAGGATCCACCAGCTCCAGGGGCCGAATTCGGTGACGAGGCCGGAAATCATGGCTCAGCTCTCCGGCGGAACGATGCCGGGCGTCGCCGGCCAGACGGTTTGCGCCTGCGGATTGGGCTGCGGGCTGGAAACGGCGGGTGTGCTGCGGGTTGCAGCCGTTTGCCGGCGGGCCGTCTGCGCCGCCTCGCCGCCGTCCTTGCCGAAGACCTCCTGTGCGATCGCGCCGATACCGCCGAGCGAGCCGATGAGGGAGGAGGCCTCCATGGGCATGAGCACGATCTTGGCATTGCTGGCGCGGCCGATAGAACCGAGCGCCTCCGTGTATTTCTGCGCGACGAAGTAGTTGATCGCCTGCACGTCGCCGGCGGCTATGGCTTCGGACACCATGCGGGTTGCCTTGGCTTCGGCCTCTGCCAGACGCTCGCGGGCCTCTGCATCGCGGAAGGCCGCTTCGCGCTCGCCCTCGGCCTGCAGGATCGCCGCCTGCTTGGCGCCCTCGGCGCGCAGGATCTGCGCATTGCGCGCGCCTTCGGCCTCCAGAACCTGCGCGCGCTTCTCACGCTCCGCCTTCATCTGCCGGGCCATGGCATCGACCAGGTCCTTCGGCGGCTGGATGTCCTTGATCTCGACGCGCGTCACCTTGATGCCCCAGGGGCCGACGGCATCGTCCACCACGCGCAGCAGCTTCTCGTTGATGACCTCGCGGTTGGAAAGGAGTTCGTCCAGATCCATGGAGCCCATGACCGAGCGGATATTGGTCATGGTGAGGTTGAGGATGGCGTTCTGCAGGTTGGAGACCTGATAGGCGGCCTGCGCCGGGTTCAGCACCTGGAAGAAGGCGACCGCGTCCGCCGAAACGGAGGCATTGTCCTTGGTGATCACCTCCTGGGTCGGCACGTCCAGTACCTGTTCCATGATGTTCATGCGCGCGCCAATGCGCTCGATGAAGGGGGTGATGATGTTCAGCCCCGGCTGCAGCGTGCGCGTATAGCGGCCGAACCGCTCGATCGTGTAGAGATAGCCCTGCGGCACCGTCTTCACCCCGGCAAACAGCACGAGGATGACGAGAAGAACGAGCGCGATGACGGCAATGTCGAAGCCGGACATGAAGACCCCCGAAGTTGCGGCGCGATGAATGAGCGCCTTGATATACAACTGGAGGTCCGGCGCGCCATTTGCAAGACGCCGCGCCGGGAATGACGTGGATAGAGGTAACTAGATCGGAAACTGCTCTAGATCCAGCCGCCGAGTTCGCGGCGCACCACGTGTTCGAGCACCCACATGCCGTCGGTGGAATCGTTGAGGCAGGGAATGTGGGTGAACTTCTCGCCGCCATTGTGCAGGAAGATCTCGCC
>CAMFHT010000361.1 GCA_945952245.1 uncultured Rhizobium sp.
AAGTTCTCGCTTCCATGGGCCTGCACCTCGGCATGGAAGTGCCCGCATGGCCGCCGGAGAACATCGAAGATCTCGCCAAGCGCTACGAAGACCAGTATTAACACCAGTCAAACAGCAGGCTCCTGCCTGCCAGTGAAGGAGAATAGCGATGCGCCACCAGAAAGCCGGCCGCAAGCTCAACCGTACTGCCAGCCACCGCAAGGCGATGTTCGCCAACATGGCTGCCTCGCTCATCACCCATGAGCAGATCGTAACCACCCTGCCGAAGGCGAAGGAAATTCGCCCGATCGTCGAGAAGCTCGTGACGCTCGGCAAGCGCGGCGACCTGCATGCCCGCCGCCAGGCGATCTCGCAGATCCGCGACGCCGCCGTCGTTTCGAAGCTGTTCGACGCGATCGCGACCCGCTACGCCACCCGCAACGGCGGCTACCTGCGCATCATGAAGGCCGGCTACCGCTTCGGCGACAACGCCGCCATGGCCGTCATCGAATTCGTTGACCGCGACGTCGACGCCAAGGGCGCCGCCGACAAGGCCCGCGTCGAAGCCGAAGCTGCCGAAGCAGCCTGATCGGTTTCAGGTGGATTGAGATGAGAAGGCCGGGGTGGCGACGCCCCGGCTTTTATGCGTTCGTGACGGATCGCTATTTTGGAATGTGGATCGAACTGCGGATGTGCTTCAGCGAAGCAACGACCGTAAAGGTCATGATGACAAGAAGAGTCCACGAGCTCCACTTTCCAATATGTACCGTGGACCAGGCTCCGAGCTGATTGGGGTACTGCCAGATCGCGAAGAAGGTAGAGATGTTTTCCGCAAGCCAGATGAAGAATCCTATCAGGATGAACGCGAGGAGCATCGGCATTTTGCGGTCGCGATCGAAGGGGCGAAAGACGACCGTCGTGCGCGAGTACAGCCCGATGACCAGCGCTGCCAGATACCATCTGTAATCGGCCATGTAGTGATGCGTGAAGAAGTTCAGGTAGATGGCGAAGGATGCCGCGGCCGCCATCCAGTAGGAAGGATGGTGGCGGATACGTAGGTCAAAGAGACGCCATGCCTGGATGACATAGCTACCGACGGCTGCGTACATGAAGCCGGAGAAGAGCGGCACGCCATATATCTTCGTAAAGGCAAAATCGGCATAGGACCATGATTGTATGCCACCTGATGTCTTGAACACTTCGAGGCAGAATCCGATGAGATGAAAGAGGCAGATGGCCTTCAGCTCGTCCAGGGTTTCCAGTCGCGTGATGAGCATCATCGCCTGGATCGTCAAAGCTACCAGGAGAAGTATGTCGTATCGCGGAATACCGAACACGCCACCCCGCGGCACGATGAAGATCGATAGGAAGAAGAGGCCGGCAAACAGGCAAGCCCGCGCCTCTTTCACCCCAAAAAACAAAAACTCGACAGCCCCGCGGCGGATGCCGGCGAGGGCGGGGGCGGGTTCTATGTCGATGAGAAAACTGTCAATTCGCGAGAGAATTCCCGGTGTGCTGCTCATGGTCGTCGTCATATGTGTGTCTGCTTGAAATCATCTAAGGATTGGATGCAGAAGAACGGGATTTCGCGACGAAAGCAAGGCACTGACGACGTGCTCAATTGTCGGCAACCGCCATTCGCAATCCTAGGAGCGTGGCATCCAGGCCTTTCGGCCCCTTCCCCCCCGGCTCTCCAGGACCGTCTTGGCGTGGATCAGCATCTGTCGCACGGTCGCGCCGCTCGTGAAGAATTCGGACGGTGCACGCGACCACAGCTCTTCCAGTTGCCTGTTGCTCGCTCCGCCGTCGATGATCATCTGAACGAAGTCGATGAAACCGGGCATGTGCTCGCGGTCGATGCCATGAGCAGCGCGACCGACCGCTGCATCGAGACCGTCGGAGTTGATCGTATGATGGTCCACCATCCTTGCAAAGGAGGAAAAGCCTGGTGGCGGCCTGAGCGCGGATGTCATGGAAGGCTCGCATATCGAAAAGAGCTAAAATGAGATGTGAATATTGTGTTGTCAACGCGCTCAGGACGTCACGTTTATAGAAGCCGCCAAACTCCAGCAGTCCTCATCCTGAGGTGCCGGAGCGTAGCGCAGGCCTCGAAGGATCGCCACCCCTGCGCCCGTGGCCGGATGGTTCGAGGCTCGCTCTGCTCGCACCTCACCATGAGGGCCGCCGAGATTGCCGCCAGGATGGTTCGAGGCTCGCTTTGCTCGCACCTCACCATGAGGGGCATTGTGCAGCGGCAAACTCCAACAGTCCTCATCCTGAGGTGCCGGAGCGAAGCGCAGGCCTCGAAGGGTCAGGCACGATGGGACGAGCTGACCAGAATATGTGCATGGTCTAAATAACGTTTGAAATTCGCCGCATGACCTTTAGTCTTCTGGTGTGCCGAAGACTGGAGAGACACCGTGCCGCAGACATCCACTCTGCCGAAGACCGCAGTCGAAACCTACGATCTCTGCCTCGGCCCCGTGATGTTCCGGGAGCCGGCGGAGCGGATGGCGCGCATCGTGGCTTCTTACCGGCCTCAGCACCTCCTGGAGACGGCAGCGGGGACGGGGCTCGTGACGCAGGCGGTGCTGGACCAAGTTCCGGCCGTCAGAGCCTATATCGCGACCGATCTCAACCCCGCGGCGCTGGGCGTTGCGCAGGGCAAGGTTGCCGGCCGAGAAAACGTGACGCTTGAAGTGGCCGATGCCCAGGCGCTGGCCTACGCAAGCGACAGCTTCGACATGGTGCTCTGCCAGTTCGGCATGATGCTGTTCCCGAACAAGGAGAGGGCCTATGCCGAGGCGCGGCGTGTGCTGAAGCCGGGCGGACGTTATCTGTTCAGCGTCTGGGACAGCGTGTTCCGCAACCCGTTCGCCGGCGTGCTGATCCGGACGATCGAAGAAACATTCGGCGCAAATCCGCCCGCCTATTTCAACCTGCCCTATGCCTATCACCAGATTGATGCCATACGCACTTCCCTTCAGGATTGCGGTTTCGGCGAGATCATGGCGACGGTACACCGGACCGTCTCGCCCATATCGGACCCCGAAGGCTTTGCCACAGGCTTCGTGCATCGCCCGGATTTCGTGGCAGAGGTGAATGCGAGGGGCGGGGACCTCGCTGTCATCCAGCAGGCTCTCGCTCAGGCCTTCGCGCGCGAGCTTCGGGGACAAACCGCGCTGCAATACATCTTCATCGAGGCGGTGGCGGTCTAGGCTTTCCAGTTTCCTGTAGAAGGAGTCGCATTCCAACAGACCTCATCCTGAAGTGCCGGAGCGAAGCGCAGGCCTCGAAGGATCGCCACTCTTGCGTCCGTGGCCGGACGGTTCGAGGCTCGCTTTGCTCGCGCCTCACCACAAGGGAGGTTGGTGCACCCGCTACCGCTGCACGGCTGCCATCTTCCGCCGGGCCTTCTTCGCCTCCATCACCCGCGGCCGCACCAGCCGGTAAGCCAGCAGCAGGACCAGAAGGCCGATGTGGATGTACTGCTCCACGCCCAGCACCTTCGTCGCCATGCTGTAGTGCAGGGCGCCGAGTGCGGCGGCGGGGTAGATGAGCTTGTGCAGCGTCGACCAGCGGCTGCCGAGCCGGCGGATCGAGGCGGCGTTGGAGGTCACGGCCAGCGGCACCAGCAGCGTGAAGGCCATCATGCCGAAGGTGATGAAGGGGCGTTTGACGATGTCGGCCCAGACGGCGGAGAGGTCCAGCGCCTGGTCGAGCACCCAGTAGGTCGTCAGATGCATGGCGGCATAGTAGAAGGCGAGGAGCCCCAGCGCGCGGCGGTAGCGCAGGCCGTTGAAGAGGTCGAGATCGCGCAGCGGCGTCACCGCCAGCGTCAGGATCAGGAAGCGGATGGTCCAGAGGCCGAGGAAGCGCTCGAAGGTTTTGACCGGATCGGCGCCGAGTTCGCCGCTGGCGCCGAGCCAGAAGGTCCACGCCGCCGGAAGAAGGCCGACGACGTAGAGTCCCCAGATCAGGGAGGATTGGGCGCGGGGGGAAAGTTTCGCGGCCATGGTCAGAAGTTCGCCTTGAGATCCATGCCTTTGTAGAGGCTCGCCACCTCGCTGGCATAGCCGTTGAAGGGAAGGGTATCCACCCGCTTGGTGCCGAAGAAGCCGCCCGAGCCGATGCGGCGCTCGCTCGCCTGGCTCCAGCGGGGATGGTCCACCTCCGGGTTCACATTGGCGTAGAAGCCGTATTCCTGCGGGTTGGCGATGTTCCAGGTGGAAGGCGGCTGCTTGTCGGTGAG
>CAMFHT010000362.1 GCA_945952245.1 uncultured Rhizobium sp.
GAATTAGGATGATCAGGTTGCTCATCAGGCAAAACTCGCATTTCCCGCAGTGGCGACAGGGGCTTTGGGTGCCTCAGCCTGCCGCTTCTCTTCGAGCCGCGCAAGCCGGTTCAGCCTTAGTGCATTGACGACCACGATCATGGAGGAGGTCGACATCGCGACGGAGGCCACGAGCGGCGTGGCATAGCCGGCGATCGCAATCGGCACGGCAAACACGTTATAGCCGATGGCGAGTGCGAAGTTTTCGCGGATGAGGCGCCCTGCCCGGCGGGAAATCTCGATCGCCAGCGGCACGGCTTCGAGCCCCTCGTGCAGGAAGACGAAATCCGCAGCCTGCCGGCCGATATCCGCAGCCGTGGCCGGCGCCATGGAGACGTGGGCGGCGGCAAGCGCTGGCGCATCGTTGATGCCATCGCCGACCATCAGCACCCGGTGTCCGGCCTTTGCCGCATCCATGCAATGCTCTGCCTTCTCGCGCGGGGTGAGCCCGGCGCGCCAGTCGCTGATGCCGAGGCGTGCGGCAAGGTCCTTCACCACCGGTGCACGGTCGCCCGAGAGAACGGTGGTCTGGAAGCCGAGGCGGGCGAGTTCGGCAAGCGCCTTCGCGGCACCCGGACGCGGCATGTCCTCGAACAGGAAGGTCTGCAGCGGTTTGTGGTCGAGCGAGAGCACGACCTCCGACGCAGCCCCCGCCTCGCCGATAGACGAGGTATCACCGACTGCGAAGCGGCGGTTGCCGAGGCGGAAGATGCCCTCCGCGGTCCGGGCCTCGAGCCCCTCGCCCGGCAATTCGGAGACCTCGGTGAAATCGCGGGCCTCGGAGGCCGCCTGTACCAGCGCCAGCGAAAGCGGGTGCCGGGAATGCAGCGCCAGCCCCGCAGCGGTCTTGAGATGCCGGGCATCGGCCTCGCCGCGGTTCGTCAGCCGCGGGCGGCCGACGGTCAGCGTGCCGGTCTTGTCGAAGAGCACGCTGTCGATTTCGGCGAGGCGCTCCATGGCGGAGCCGTCCTTGACCATGATGCCGTTCTGGAAGAGCCGTCCGGCGGCAACCACCTGCACCACCGGCACGGCAAGACCCAGCGCACAGGGGCAGGTGATGATGAGAACGGAGACGGCCACCAGCAGCGCATGCTTCCAGTCGCCGCCGAGGAAACCCCAGGCAAGGAAGGAGATGAGCGCCAGGAGATGCACGGCGGGCGAATAATATTGCGCGGCACGGTCGGCGATCCGGCGATAGCGCGCGCGGCCGCCCTCGGCGGCTTCCATCAGGCCGATGATTTCGGAAAGGAAGCTGTCCCGCGCCGTGGCGGTCGCCTCCATCATGAGCGAGCCGGTGAGGCTCAGCGTCCCCGCCTGCAGCATATCGCCGGCGCCGACGGCCCGCGGCGCGCTTTCGCCGTTGACGATGGAAACGTCCATGTCCGAGACGCCGCTCAAGATCTTGCCATCGACCGGCACCCGCTCGCCGGCGGTGATGGCGATGCGGTCGCCGGGGCGAATGTCCTCGACGGCGCGGTATTCGCGTGCGCCGTCAGCGAGCACCAGCGTTGCACCGCGCGGCGAAAGCCGGGCAAGGCCGGTGATCGCGGAACGCGCCCGGTCACGCATGACGTGGTCCAGCGTGCGGCCGATCAGCAGGAAGAAGAGCAGCGAGACGGTTGCATCGAACCAGGCGTGTTCGCCGTGATGGATCGTCTCCCAGAGCGACATCAGGTAGGAAATCGTGATGGCGAGCGAGATCGGCACGTCCATATTGGTGCGGCCATGCTTCAGCGCGCTCCAGGCGGACTGATAGAAGAAGCGCCCGGCGAAGATCAGCACCGGCCCGGCGATGAGGCCGGATATCCAGTGGAAGAGATCGCGCGTCGCATCCTCCGCCCCGGACCAGACGGAGACCGAGAGCAGCATGATGTTGGCCGCCGCAAAGCCCGAGATCGCGACGGCGCGGATCAGCTCGTTGCGCAGCTTGTCGTTTGCTTCCTCCACCGAGGTAAAGAGATGCGCGTCATAGCCGGTATCCGCGACGAGCTTCACGAGACGAGAGGGATCGGTGCGCTCACCGCCCTCCTCTGCCTTCCAGACGAAAGAGACGCGTTTCGAGGAAAGGTTGACGCGGGCGCGGGTGACGAGCGGGCTCGCTCTCAGCGCGCCCTCGACGGTGGTGATGCAGGCGCCGCAATAGACCTTCGGCACGGAGAGATCCGTCTGCCGGAGCCCGTTGCCGAGGTCTCGGCTCGCAAGCCACAGTTCTTCCGCGGACGGAATGCCCCGGTTGATCCGCTCGATTTCGAGGGCCGCCTCTGTACCCGGCGCGCAGCAGCTCATGTCACTTGCTCCCGTCTACCAGGATGCGCTGGGCTTCGTGCATCACGATTTCGCCGCCCCTCAGCGCCTCGGCCTCGACGATCCACTGGCCGGGGATGACCGGGTGGTTGGCCTTGAAGCGGCCATTGCCGAGATTGGCGAGTTCGACGCTGAAATCCTGGTGGTCGCCGACCGGGCGGCGGAAATTGAGCGTCACCTTGTCGGCAATGACTGCGTCCGCCTTCGCGTCGGTCAGCTGGTAGACGATGTCCTCGCCCTTCACGTCCAGCGCCCCCTTGATGCCGCTCGCCTCGATCTTGCGGGCAAGCGCCGCCTTCTCGTTGAATTCCTGGCTGGCGACATAGGTATTCTCGACCACGAGGCCGCTCCAGCTCGAATGGGCGAACCAGGCCATCGTGAAGTTCACGGCGATGATGGTGCCGAAAAACAGGATCATGACGAGAAGCATATGCTTGCCGGTAAAGACGAAGCCGTGCTCGCGGGGGGTGGTGTTGGTGCTCATCACTTTGCCTTTGGTGCGCTGAATGTGGTCTTGACGGTGTTCTTCTCATGGCCGGGCTGATCCTCGACCACAATGGAGAACTCGGTATCCTCTGATGTCACCTTCCCCGGCGGCAAGGTCACGAACACCTTGAAGGGCTCGGCCTTGTCGGGATCGGCGAGGAAGGTGAAGATCCGGCTTTCGGTGCCCGAAATCGACGGGATCTTCATCGATGCATCCGGTAGGCCTTCGAGATAGAGGGTCAGAGGCCGGCGCTCGGGAATCATGTTCAGCACCTTGACGGTGTAGCCATTCCGGATCGAACCGTCCGACTCCATGACGAATTGCGGATTGCGGTCCTTGAGGACGTTGAGATCCAGCCGGTCGCGAGACAGCAACGCTACCAGCAGCGCCAGACCGACTGCAGACCAGGCGCCGAAATAGAGCATGGTGCGCAGGCGGAAGATCACGCGCCAGTCGAAGTGCCTGATGCGGTCGGTGAACTTGCCGTTCTCGTCGCGGATGCGGCGCGGGTTGATCGGCGTCGTGCCATTGTCGGTCGCAAGCGCCATGTTGGCATTATATTCGCGCAGCGTCGCATAGTGGATCAGGCCGCGTTCGAGGCCGATCTTGTCCATGACGCTGTCGCAGGCATCGATGCAGAGCGCGCAGGTGATGCATTCCAGTTGCTGGCCCTCGCGGATGTCGATGCCCATGGGGCAGACGGCGACGCAGGCATTGCAGTCGACGCAGTCGCCGACCACCTCGCCGGCTGCGGCCGCCTTCTTCGAATGCTTGCCACGCGGCTCGCCACGCCAGTCGTTATAGGTGACGACGAGCGAATCCTCGTCCAGCATGGCGGCCTGGATACGCGGCCAGGGGCACATGTAGGTGCAGACCTGCTCGCGCATCAGCCCGCCGAACACATATGTGGTGGCGGTGAGGATGGCGACGGTAATATAGGCGATGGGGGCTGCCTGGCCGGTCACGAAGTCGAAGCCGAGCGTCGGAGCATCGGCGAAATAGAAGATCCAGGCACCGCCGGTCGCGATCCCGATCGCGAGCCAGACCGCGTGCTTCACCACACGCTTCCAGATCTTGTCGAAGGTCCAGGGCGCCTTGTCCAGCTTGATCCGGGCATTGCGATCGCCTTCGACGGCCCGTTCGACGACGAGGAAGAGATCGACCCACACCGTCTGCGGACAGGCATAACCGCACCAGGCACGGCCGACGGCGGACGTGATCAGGAAGAGGCCGAAACCTGCCATGACCAGAAGGCCGGCAACGAAGAAGAATTCCTGCGGCCAGATCTCGATGAAGAAGAAGTAGAAGCGGCGATTGGCGATATCGACCAGCACGGCCTGATCCGGCGCGAAGGGGCCGCGGTCCCAGCGAATCCAGGGCGTGAGGTAGTAGAT
>CAMFHT010000363.1 GCA_945952245.1 uncultured Rhizobium sp.
CACCCAGCAGCGCCTGCTCGGCCTCGATATTGTTCGGGGCCTCGCGATAATGCGGATCGGCCGCATTGGGGGGAGCGATCTTGCGGGCAGCTTCATTCATCGGTCGAACCTGTCATCGTCATTGGAAACGCAAGCTTTATCCCAGAGAGGGGACGAGAAGCGGGAATTCGGCACAAGCCGGGGCTTGCTCACCGTGATTCACAGCCTGTGGAAAACTCCTGCCCGTCAGGCCGCACAACACGGTTGACAGAGGGGCAGCGGGAATCGGCTGGTGTCGGGCGTGTTCATAACACAGGTGGTGGTGGAACAGAACAACAACAAGGTTGTGGTGGTGCGGTCGATGCTGCGAAGCGGGGCACTGGTTCGACATACCGCAACTCACAAAAAAACGCCCGGTTCATCACCGGGCGTTCCCATTCCAGCCCTGAGGCTGAGAAAATCAGGCGTCGTCGCCTTCGTCCTCTTCTGCGTCCGGATCGAAGAAGTCTTCGGGACGGAGCGCGTCTTCGTCAACGCCGTAGATGGCGTCGGCCGAGGTGAGGGTTTCACCCTTGGCCTGGCGGGCGGCTTCGTCGGCGGAACGGGCAACGTTCAGTTCGACGGAAGCCTCGACTTCGGCGTGAAGCGCCAGCTCGACCTTGTGCAGGCCGATCGACTTGATCGGGGTGTTGAGGACGACCTGGTTGCGGCCGATGGTGTAGCCTTCGGCAGCCAGGATGTCGACGACGTCACGGGCAGCGACCGAGCCGTAGAGCTGGCCGGTTTCGCCGGCCGAACGGACGACGACGAAGGTCTTGCCGTTGAGGACGTCGGCAACCTTCTGGGCTTCCGACTTGCGCTCGAGGTTGCGGGCTTCGAGCGTTGCACGCTCTGCGTCGAAGCGCTTCTTGTTGGCTTCGTTGGCGCGCAGCGCCTTGCCGAGCGGCAGGAGGTAGTTGCGGGCGTAGCCGTCGCGAACCTTTACGGTTTCGCCCATCTGGCCAAGCTTGGCCACGCGTTCAAGCAGGATCACTTCCATTGTCTTGTTCCTTTCAGTGAAGTTCTAATGTCAGGATTTCGGGGGTTGCGCCGAACCGGCCCCGGGGGCCGAGGTCAGCGCGATGGCTTGCCGCGTATCCATCAGGCCGAGCATCATGATGATGATGCCGGGCAGCACGGTGAGAAACGCGGCGAGATAGGCAAGGATGAGGAGCGGCAGCCGCCAGGCTTTCCCGCGGGTGCGGAAATGCAGCACGGCAAAGCCGGAAATCAGGAAGCCGGCGAGGAAGGCGCCGGTGATCGTACCGCCCACGAGGCCGAGGGGACCGTCCACGAAGGAGAGTGCCAGGGCGCCGAGCAGCAGGAAGATCGCATTGCGGTTCATGCGCAGCGCAGAATTCATGTTCTCCCGCGGACGTACCGGCCGGCCGGTGGAGCTGACGACCCGGGTCGCCAGATAATAGGTCGAGAACTGGATGATCACCCAGGTCATCGCCTGGATCGGCGGGACGATGTGCAGCAGGATGCGCTTGGTCTGCTCGATGGCGGCCTGGTCGGGAACCGGCGCGCCGGGCTGGCCGGCGGAGGCCTCAAGCAGCGTCTCCACCAGCCGGTCGATGAGATCGGGACCGTAGCCGATCATCACGCCGGTGACGACGACGGACACCGAAACCAGCAGGCAGAGCTGCAGCAGGATGTTCGGCAGCGGATACCAGGCGAGCATGTCCTTCGGGCCGCCGAGTTCCACCGCCGGGCGGGCGAGGTTGGCAAGATGGCTGATCCAGCCCGCGGGCAGGAAGGAAACGAGCGTGACGAGGATGGCCGCCTGCGGGCCGACCGCAAGGCCGGTCACCAGGGAGGCGGTCACGACGGCAATGGCGGCAGCGCCATGGCCCCAGCCAAGGCCGGCAATGAGGATGGGCAGCGTGGAAATGGCGTAGAGCGTGAAGGTCAGGTCGGCGCTCTTCACCGCGCCGAGCACCAGAAGTGCGGCGGTGATGCCGGCCAGAAGGCCGAGAGCAGCAATTTTCCTGTCCAGTTTCATGTCACTCGCTGTCCTGCGGCATTCGCAGTTAGAGGCGCCGGCACGGGCCGGTCTTGCCCCAACATGGGATTTCGGTGGTTCTCCGATCCGCGCCCAACGGGGAAGGGAGGAGGGCAGGGCGGAGGCCGCCTTGCCCGGAGTCACCGTGATGCCGCAACGGATGCGGCATCACGCGGAGTCCGTATCAGGATACGACGTAGGGCAGCAGGCCGAGGAAGCGGGCGCGCTTGATCGCCTGGGCGAGTTCGCGCTGCTTCTTCTGGGAAACGGCCGTGATGCGGGACGGAACGATCTTGCCGCGCTCGGAAATGTAGCGCTGCAGCAGACGGACGTCCTTGTAGTCGATCCGCGGAGCGTTTGCACCCGAGAAGGGGCAGGTCTTGCGGCGACGGTGGAACGGGCGGCGAGCGGGGGAAGAGGATACTTCAGCCATCGGTCAGATCTCCTTAAGCGCGGTCTTCGCGCGGGCGGCGCGGACGGTCGGAACGGTCACGGTCGAAGCCGCCGCGTTCCGGGCGGTCGCCATCGCGGCGCGGACGGTCGTCGCGGTCGCGCTTCTGCATCATGGCAGACGGGCCTTCTTCGTGGGCTTCGACGGCGATGGTCATGTAACGAAGAATGTCTTCGTTGATGCGCATCTGACGTTCCATTTCCTGGACGGCAGCAGCCGGTGCATCGATGTCCATCAGGGCGTAGTGCGCCTTGCGGTTCTTCTTGATGCGGTAGGTCAGGGACTTGAGGCCCCAGTTCTCGACACGGCCAACCTTGCCGCCGTGTGCTTCGATGACGCCCTTGTACTGTTCGACAAGTGCATCGACCTGCTGTCCGGAAACGTCCTGACGAGCAAGGAATACGTGTTCATAAAGAGCCATTGGCTTGCCTTTCTTGCGTTTCAAATCATCCGGTTTCGGCGGCTAAGCCTCAACGACTGCTCCTGGTCGACCTGAAGCCGAGGCAAGAAAAGCGTTTCCGAGACGGTCGAGAGCGGAGACACGGGAGGCTGGAACCCTTGGTTCCCCAGGGCACTTCCGAAGAAATGCCTGCCCTCCGTTCAGCCACCAGCCAGAAGACCGGGTGTTGCGAACAGGCGGGCTTATACGCGAATTTGCCGGAGACGCAAGGGGAAAAGGCCGGGAGAGCCGGCCTTTTCACGGTTCCACGCGCTCAATGCAGCTGGTGCCGGGCGTGGTAGAGGACGGTCACCGCATAGGCGATGAGGTCTGGGGCGGCCTCCTGGATCTCGGCGAGTTCTTCTTCAGAGAGCGATTCTTCCGATTCTTCGTCCGGGTCGACGACGGCGATGAGGCCGATGAAGTGCATCATGGCGTCGGCGGTTTCCTCGTCGCCCGATTCCAGGAAGGTGTTCCAGGCGTCGGGACGCAGATCGAAAGCCCGGGTGAAGCCGAGGATCCAGAGTTCCCAGATGATCTCGCCGCTGCCGGTATCCGTTTCCGGATCGCCGTCCATGTCGTAGATCGGCTGGAAGTTCTGCGCATTCAGCTCGTCCACCACGCTCTTGTAATAGGTGCGCACGGCCGACTTGAAGGCTTCGGCCTGGTTCTCGCTCTGGAAGGGGCCGCTGTCCGTGGACGATGCGCCGTCCCAGATTTCCGGCAGCCATTCATCCTCGCCGATCGCCTCCGGGCAGATGGCGATGCCGCAGAGATAGCCGTTGAGCTCGCTCAGCGTCATGCCGGCCTCGCCGTCGGTGGCGCCGTCCAGAAGGTCGAGCGCCTCCTCCATGCGGATGGCAACTTCGGGCAGTTCCTCGAATTTCTCGACGTCTTCCATGGCATTTTCCTTTCACGTTTCAGGCAAACATAGCGCAATTCCGCAAAAAAGAATGCGGCATCTTCGGATGCCGCATCTCGGAGCGCGCAATTTCAGGGGATTCCGGTGTCTGCCTCAGAAGGGCAGCGGATACTGGCGGTGGATCTTCTCGATGCCGTTGAGGACTTCCCTCGAGAGCGTGATGTCCTTCGCGCTGATGGCGATGTTCAGCTGATCCATGCTCGTCGCACCGATGATCGGGGCGAGCATGAACGGCCGCGTCATGCAGAAGGCAAGCGCCATCGCGGCGGGATCGAGCCCGTGCGCGCGGGCGAGTTCCACATAGGCGCGGGTTGCAGGCTCCTGCGAGGGCACTAGGCGACCGCCGAGATTGGCGACATCCGCGCGCGAGCCCTTGGGAATGGCGC
>CAMFHT010000364.1 GCA_945952245.1 uncultured Rhizobium sp.
CCTCCAAAGGAGTGAGGGCGCCGCAATGCGGGTTGGCGCCTGGCTTCGTCGGCATCGTCGGCGCGCATCTGGCCGACCAGTTCGAAAAGGTCCGCTCGATCCGCATGAGGGTCGGCGCCTTGCCGCAGAACCCCACGGGCCTGCTGGGCTACGCCTTCAACTGGTCGCCCGAAGGCGTTGTCAACGAATACCTGAACGATTGCGAAGTGATCGAGGAAGGCGTGCTGAAAACCGTCTCGGCGATGGAATGGGTCGAGACGATCTATATCGACGGCATGCAGCTTGAGGCCTTTACCACGTCGGGCGGGCTTGGGACGATGTGCGAGACCTACGCCGACAAGATCGAGAACCTCGACTACAAGACCATGCGCTATCCCGGCCACGTGAAGCTGATGAACTTCTTCTTCCATGAACTCCTGATGCGCGAAAACCGGGCCGAGGCAGGGCGGATCCTGACCCACGCCAAGCCGCCGGTCGACGAGGATGTCGTCTACGTCCATGTCGCAGCAGAAGGTTGGCAGGACGGCCAACTTCGCCGGAAGGAATTCGTGCGCTCCTACTATCCGATCGAAATCGGGGGAAAGATGCGCACGGCCATCGCCTGGACGACCTCCGCATCCGTCGTGAGCGTGATCGAGATGGTCAAGGGCGGACTGCTTCCTCAGAAGGGTTTCCTGAAGCAGGAGGAAATCCCGCTGGACTCCTATCTGAAGACGAGAACCGGCAACCATTACAACGTTGGCCACAGAAACCGGCACATCTGACGAAGAGCCGAACGTACCGCAGGTGGGCAGATGCCATCCGGCGTGTGGTCAGCCAACCACGGCCGTGCAACCTCTTGCACCACCTGCGGCAACTCAACAGCCCGGATAACTGCATTGATTTAAAAGATAAATCGGATTGCGGCGGCGGGGCTGTCAGACAAATGCGAACTGCTCTCTGCTGCGCTGTCTTACCTGGGCTTCAGACAGCGAAGGGGCTGCGCCATTCGATGAGAGCAGTGCCGCAGGCGGTCTTGGAGTTTTCGTGGCAGGAGCGCGCATGGCGCGCTGGCCCATTGATCGGTCAGCAAGTTAAGCAGGACCTAACAGCAAGTTAAAAATTCCCTACTATTTTTCCTGCCCTGAATCGGGAATTGTTGATTGCGTCGGCCGTAAACTTTCAGGTCATGCCATGACACGTCCCGCAAAGGAACTTCACGACAACGTTTCGGTGCCCTTCACGCGCGCCAAGGCGATGCCGAAGTCGGTCTATGTGAGCGAAGAGTTCCTGGCGGAAGAACAGCGCCATGTCTTCGCAAAGGACTGGATCTGCGCCGGTCGCGCCGAGACCCTGCCTAATCCTGGCGATTACCTGACGCTGACCCTGGCAGGAGAGCCCGTGATCGTGCTGCGCGATCGCGACGGTCAGGTTCGCGCCATGTCCAACGTGTGCCGCCACCGGATGTCGACGCTTCTGGAAGGCCGTGGCCACGTCCGGTCGATCGTCTGCCCCTATCACGCCTGGACCTACAATCTTGATGGCAGCTTGCGCGGTGCGCCCGCGATGACGCTGAACGAAGGGTTCTGCAAAGAAGCGACGGCCTTGCCTGCCGTGCGATGCGAAATTTGGCAGGGCTGGATCATGGTGTCACTCAACAAGGACGCCCCCTCGCCGGAGGCAGCGCTCAAGGGCGTTCGAGAACTGATCCCGAATCTCGATATGTCCACCTATACCGAGACCTATCGCGAGACCTTCCGTTGGGCGACCAACTGGAAGGTGCTGGCCGAAAACTTCATGGAAAGCTACCATCTGCCGATGTGCCATGCCGGTACCATCGGCGGAGCGTCAAAGCTGGAAGAGATGGTCTGCCCCGAGGGGACAGAGGCATTCAACTATCATTGGATCCTGAAGAACGATTCCGTCCCGCTGGCTTTGGCTCATCCGTCCAACACAACGCTGCGCGGCGATGACCGCCGGAAAACGTGGCTGATTTCAATCTACCCCTCGCTCCTCATCACCTTGACGCCCGGCTATTTCTGGTACCTCTCGCTGACGCCTGACGGCCCGGGACATGTCAATGTTCTCTTTGGCATGGGAATGTCGGCGGACTGGCTTGCAGACCCGATCGCGCCGGATAATCTTGCGAAGGTGAAGGCTTTGCTTGACGACGTGAACCTCGAGGACAAGCGCTGCACGGAAAAGGTCTATCTTGGTCTCTTGTCTGACCTTGCCGAGCCCGGACCTCTGAGCCACCTGGAACGCCCGAACTACGAGTTCGCCCAGTACCTCAGCAGCCGTATCCCCGCCTGAGAATTCGCTTGTCGTCCGCCTTTGCGGCCCCGTTCGACAAATGCGAACTCATCGCGATTTCATCAGCCCAACGAAGCATCGGATGGGTGCTGATCAGGTCGCATGTCCACCAATGGCCTCGGTGACCTTATCAGCGGCCAGCCGCACCAAACTGCCTATACGCTCATCGTCCGAACTGGGCAGGCGAAATGCCGGTCCTGACACTGAAATCGCCGCGATCGGCTCGCCCAGGCCATTGAAAATCGGCGCAGCGATGCAGCGCATTCCCTCGGCGCGCTCCTGATCGTCGATGGCAAAGCCGCGGCGACGGATCAGGGCCAGGTTTTCCGCCAGCGCCTCCACCGTCGCCAGGGATCGGTCGGTGAAGCGTGCCAAACCATGACGCGCGATGACCCCTTCGATCCTGGCGGGGCTGTACCACGCAAGCAGCGCCTTCCCGATCCCAGAGACATGCATGGGTCCCTTGGTGCCTGGCGGGAAGAACGCCCTGATCACCTGGTGCGTTTCGACCTGCGCCAGAAACAGCACCTCATCCGCGACCTCTACCCCGAGATTGGCGGTCTCGCCGGTCTCGCGCATCAGCATCTCCATCGGCTGACGCGACCGCTCCACCACCTTGGTACGACGCAGGAAAGCCGAGCCCACCCGGAACGCTCCTCCGCCGATATGCCAGAGCTGGTTCGGCCCCTCCATCTCGACCATGCCATGAAGCTGCAGGGTGACTAGAGCGCGATAGACGCTCGCGACCGGTTGGTCCGCGACCTCGGCCAGCGAGGACAGGGTCATGCCCGAATTCGCGGCCAGCAGTTCCAGAAGCCCGATCGCCCGATCGAGCGCCTGTACGGTGTTCTGGTCCGTCTTGTCGTTGAAAGCCTTTGGCCTTCCGCGTGAGCGGGGAGAGTCGGACATCGTGCCTCCGTTTCTTGATGCGCGACAGGCAGCGCGCGGGAAGGTGAAAAATCGCTAAGCCTTGATTTCTTGGGATAATACTCTGCTTCTCACAAAATGAAAAATCTTTTCGAAAAAATTGGAGAACACAGTCTCCCGTGATCTATTCACCGGGTAGCCAGACGGAGGCAGCTGTGTCAGCGCAGAATCCCATCTTCATTCCCGGCCCGACCAACATGCCCGAGGATATCCGCAAGGCGTGCGACATCCCCACGCTGGATCACCGCTCCCCGGCCTTCGCGCGGCTCTTCCGCCCGGCCATCGCCGGTGTTCGCCGGATCCTGCGTATGGGCGAGGGCGAGGTCATCATCATCCCCAGCACCGGAACGGGTGGCTGGGAAGCGGCGATCACCAACACGCTGTCGCCCGGCGATACTGTGTTGGCCGCGCGCTTCGGCATGTTCTCGCATCGCTGGATCGACCTTTGCCAGCGCCATGGCCTGAAGGTCGAAGTGATCGAGACGCCCTGGGGTCAAGGCGCCCCTCTGAAGGCGATCGAAACCGCGCTGAAGGCCGACCGCGACCACCGGATCAAGGCGGTGCTCGGCACCCATAACGAGACGGCGACCGGTGTGCGATCCGACATCGCGGGCCTGCGCCGCGCGATGGATGCGGCTGCGCATCCTGCGCTGCTGTTCGTCGATGGCGTGTCGTCGATCGCCTCGATGCCGTTCGAAATGGCGGCCTGGGGCGTCGACATTGCGGTAGCGGGCAGCCAGAAGGGCTTCATGCTTCCGGCGGGTCTGGCCATCCTCGGCGTCTCTCCAAAGGCACTCGCTGCCATGGAGAGCGCTCGCCTGCCCCGCACCTTCTTCGACTTCCGTGACATGCTGAAAAGCTATGCCGCCGGCGGCTATCCCTATACCCCGGCGGTTGGGCTGATCGCCGGCCTCGCCCGGTCGGTCGAGATGCTGGAGGATGAAGGACTGGACGCTGTCTTCGCCCGCCATCACCGCCTGGCGGAGGGTGTGCGAAAGG
>CAMFHT010000365.1 GCA_945952245.1 uncultured Rhizobium sp.
GGATTGTGCTGGCCGATGGCGATGCGCAACGTGTCTGAAATGGGATGATGGTCCGTCATGCGCCTGATGTAGCGCGCCGTTTTTGCGACCGCAATGCGCGCTTGGGAAAATCACCCTTGCCAAACGGCAATTTGTCAGGGGAAAGCCCGACCTAAACGGGCGGTTCATCTGCCATTCATGACGCGTATGTGACAGTAGTTTCAAGTTATTGTGACAAATTGCGGAGAGACCCCTTGTTGCAGTCCAAGTCCAAGGCCGTTTCGCTTCCTTCCCTGCCGGCAGACGGCGCGGCAGAGGATGCTTCGGCGCGCCTTCTTGCGCATGTTCTCCGCTTTCTCTCCTATGTCGCGCTGTCCTTCCTGATCGTGCTTTCCGTCGAGCTTCTGTCGCGCTCCGAATATGTCGATCTGCCGGACTTCTTTCTCTCCACGGCCCGCCCTGGCTGGACGACCGTGGGCGTCGTCATGCTGTTCATGCTGACCGTCGATGCCCTGCTCGGCCGCCGCTACATCTCGCTGCTCGCCGCCGTGCCGATCGCGCTGATCCCGGCCTTCGTTTCCGGCCAGAAACGCCTCTACCTCTCCGACCCGCTCTACCCGACGGACCTCGCCTTTGGCCGCCAGATCCTCGAGCTCCTGCCGGCCATGGTGAAGGATCGCCCGGTCACGGCGGTGGCGCTCGCCGTCGGAATCGTCGTCGGGTCGGTCGCGATCGTGGTGCTCGCCCGTCTTGCCTGGCGTCGCGCGCCGCGGATGACACGGATGCGCCGCGTGGCACAGATCGCGATCGCCGCGCCGCTCCTCATGTCTTTCGTCTCGCTGATGGATTATTCCTCCTTCTCCTGGCTGCGCGACCGGCTGCAGGTCATTCCCATGATGTGGGACCAGAAGGAAAACTATCGCCATAACGGCTTCCTGATGGCCTTTGCCTTCAACGTGCCGATGGCGAACGTGACGGCGCCCAAGGGATATTCGGCTGACGCCGTCTCCCAGATCAAGCCGCCGGTGACCGCCGTCGCCTCGAAGTCCGGCGAGCATCCCGACGTGATCATGCTCATGAGTGAGTCGCTCTGGGATGCGACCCGTCTGTCGAACGTGAAGCTCAGTCCGGACCCGATGCCCTTCATGCGCTCGCAGCTCGCGGGCCACGTCTTCTCGCCCGAATTCGGCGGCATGACACCCAATGTGGAGTTCGAGGCGCTGACGGGTTTCTCCAACGCCTTCCTGCCCTATGGCAGCATTCCCTACCAGCAGTACATTCGCCACAAGATGCCGACGCTCGCGACCTTCTTCCGGTCGCAGGGCTATGCGGCGCGGGCCATTCATCCCTACCAGTCCTGGTTCTGGAACCGCGGTGAAGTCTACAAGGAATTCGGCTTCGAGGAGTTCAAGTCGGAAGAGAACCTTCCGGCGATGGACAAGCGCGGCATCTTTGCCTCCGACGACGCTCTCTTCAGGGAGATCATGAGCGAGGGCGATGCCATGGACAAGCCATTCTTCTTCTTTTCCGTGACCCTGCAGGGCCACGGCCCCTACGAGCCGCACCGCTATGCGAAGAACACCATCGGCATCGAGGGCAACCTGCCTTCCGCCGAAAAGGAATCGCTCGCGACCTATGTGCAGGGTGTGAAGGAATCCGACGACGGCCTGAAGATGCTGATGGACTGGGCGTCCAAGCGCAAGCGCGAGACGATCATCGTGCTGTGGGGCGACCACCTGCCGCCGCTCGGCCCCGTCTACACCTCGTCCGGCTACATGCCGGAGCAGGTGGCGACCCGCAAGGCTTCCGTCGACGTGATGAAGAAGGAGCACGAGACCCCGCTGATCGTCTGGTCCAACAAGACCGGCGCGCAGAAGGACATCGGCACGATCAGCCCCGCCTTCATCCCCTATCATCTCGTCAAGCTCGCAGGCTATGAACATCCCTACTACACGGGCTTCCTGGGCAAGGTGCACGCGAAGTACGATATCGTCGATCGTTACCAGCTGGTGGACGTGAACAACCAGCCGACGCCCGACTGGTCGCGCAGCGCTGCCCCGCTCGATCCGCTGATCCGGGACTACCGATTCCTGCAGCACGACATGATGTTCGGCAAGCAGTATGGCCTCGACCGGTTCTTCCCGGGACAACTCGCGGTGGCCGGACCGGCGACCTGAGGAAACGGGAAAGCATTCGATAACCGAGATTGAAGGGAGCGGCGCAGGACCGCTCCCTTTTCCGTCGTGCGGCGTTTCCACCGCTGAATTTTAAAAGCTTCTGGCAAGGTTTGGCGCTAAAAGTTATGAATGACGATCTTCTCCTTTCTGGAGAAGTCGGAACTCGAGAAGCCATTCAGGTCCCATGCACGCACGCGAACAGAACAACCGGACGGAGACGGCGGCTCTCGGCGCGCCGCTGACCGCCGAGCAGATTGCAACCCATCCGCGCTTTCCGGAGGCCGAGGCGCTGATCGCCGGCCGCCTGATCGGCCTGCAGTTGAAGAGCCCGCGGCTGGTGCGGCTGAAATCTTCGCATCGCAAGTGGCTGCTGACCCATTCGCTCTTCGCCCTTTCCAGCCAGCGGGATCCGAATGACCCGCTTTCCGGACTTACCGCATCCCGGCTGATCGACATGGTGATCGACATCGGTGCGGCGAGCCGCAATACGGCGAGCTCCTTCCTGCAGGAGATGCTGACCTACAAGTTCCTGCGCGAGATCCCCGACGTACCGGACCGGCGCGTGCGCCTGCTCGAACCCACCGAGATAAGCATCAACGGCATGAAGACCTGGTTCGACGGCCACATGCAGGGCCTTGACATCCTAGATGGCGGCACTCGCATGGCCCTCTGCGAAAGCGACCCTTGTCTCTTCCGCCTGGCACACAGATATGCAGCCGCTCAACTCGTGGAGGACGAGACCTGGCGCGAGCCGCGTCCGAGCGTGGCGCTCTTCGTGCTCTCGGACGCCGGCGGCATGATCCTGCACGATATCATCACCCGTCTGCCGCAGGCGGATTTGGACGGCAGCCGCCGCATCATCGGGCCCATGGCGCTCTCCGATCTCGCCGACCGCTACGCCGTTTCCGTCAGCAACGTGAAGCGGATGTTCTCGAAGGTCGAGGCGGAGGGCCTCGCCGGATGGACTGAGCCGCGCCGGCGTGGCGATTTCTGGATCTCGGAGCGCATGCTGGCCGACTACTTCCACTGGCAGGCAGCCAAGTTCGCCGCTCTCGACGCGGCAATCCACAGGGCTGCGGCCGAGCGGGCATGAGCCAGGTCAGTCGCGAGGGCTCGTCGCCGTCACGATGGACGGGCTTTCCTGCGCGAACTGCGGCAGGCCATCGGAGATCTCGTAATAATCGCCCTTGTCGGCGCAGTAGATGTGATAGGTGAGCTTGAGACCGGTCGGTTTTTCCAGACTGCCGGCCAGAATGGCAGTATAGTTTTCCGTATCCGCTTTCCAGAACAGGAATGACCCGCAGGTGCTGCAAAAGCCGCGGCGGGCGAAGTCCGAGGCGCGATACCAGGTCAGATTTTCTGCCCCTTCCAGATCCAGCTTGTCGTCATCGATGCTGGTGGTGGCCAGAAAATGTCCCGTCTGCTTGCGGCACTGCGTGCAGTGGCAGGCGACCACTTCCCGCAATTCTCCCCTTGCCCGGAAACGTACGGCCCCGCACAGACATTGCCCCGTATGCACATCGCTCATCAGTTTTCTCCCCTCGATTGTGTAGAGCTAAATAAACCGCGCGTTGCCGTCAAACGCGAAAAACTTGATGTCTTATGCCTTTTTCTCAAACCCTCTTTCATGCTAACGCAGCCGCGGATTGATCCGGCAAGGTTATCGATTGAACCGGAATCAAGACATGCCAGACCGATTGCCTCCAGTGTTCCGCCTGCGTTTTTGAGGGAAAGCCCGCCCATGCAGTTTCTTCCGTTCACGCTAGCCATCCTTGTCGTCACCGCTTTCCTCGGCTGGACGATGGTCGGAGAGGCGGCACGCGGCGGGCGGTGGATCACGCTCAGCAAGGCCTCTCCCGACAGCCCGGACGAAGTCTGGCAACGCATCGAAGCGGCATGGACGAAAAATGCGCTGACCTTCGAGCCGGTGCGCATCCTGCCGGAAAGCAGCGCTGCCGAGAAGAGCTTCACGCTCACTGTCGAGGACAGGGTCTTCCGCACCAAGCTCTGGAGGGTTCAGAAACACGAGGCGCCTTGGCTGAGCCTCGCCTGCGTCGAAG
>CAMFHT010000366.1 GCA_945952245.1 uncultured Rhizobium sp.
AACACTTATATCTATCCGCCGGAACCCTCCATGCGGATCATCGCCGACATCATCGCCTATACGGCGAAGGAGATGCCGAAGTTCAATTCCATCTCCATTTCCGGCTACCACATGCAGGAGGCAGGCTCGACGCTGGTGCAGGAACTGGCCTTCACGCTGGCGGACGGCCGCGAATATGTGCGTGCAGCGCTCGCCAAGGGCCTGAACGTCGACGATTTCGCAGGCCGGCTCTCCTTCTTCTTCGCGATCGGCATGAACTTCTTCATGGAGGCGGCGAAGCTCCGGGCGGCGCGCCTCCTCTGGTCGCGGATCATGGAGGAGTTCCAGCCGAGGAAGGCGTCCTCGCTCATGCTCCGCACCCATTGCCAGACCTCCGGCGTCTCGCTGCAGGAGCAGGACCCCTACAACAACATCATCCGTACGGCCTTCGAGGCCATGTCGGCGGTCCTCGGCGGCACGCAATCGCTGCACACCAATTCGTTCGACGAGGCGATCGCGCTGCCGACGGAGTTTTCCGCCCGCATCGCCCGCAATACCCAGCTCATCCTCCAGCACGAGACGGGCGTCACCAAGGTCGTGGATCCGCTCGCGGGCTCCTACTACGTCGAGAGCCTGACGGCGGAGCTCGCGGAAAAGGCCTGGGCGCTGATCGAGGAGGTGGAGGCCATGGGCGGCGGCATGACCAGAGCCGTTGCCGAGGGCCTGCCCAAGCGGATGATCGAGGAGGCGGCCACCCGCCGCCAGGCGGCCGTGGACCGCGGCGAGGAGGTGATCGTCGGCGTCAACAAGTACCGGCTGGAGACAGAGCAGCAGATCGACATCCTCGAGATCGACAACACGGCCGTGCGCGCCTCGCAGATCCGAAGGCTGGAAGACGTCAAGCGCCGGCGCGACCCGAAGCGCTGCGCGGATGCGCTCGCGCGACTCACGGCAATTGCCCGGTCCGGAGAGGGTAATCTGCTCGAAGCGGCAGTGGAGGCGGCGCGGGCCCGCGCGACCGTCGGCGAGATCTCGGATGCCATGCGCTCAGTCTTCGGCGATCATGCGGCAAAGCCCGAAGTGGTGCACGACGTCTATGGCAAGGCCTATGGCGACGACCCCGAATACCAGAATCTCGCCACTCGCATCCGCGACATGGCCACGACCTTGAAGGTCAAGCCGAAGATCATGGTCGCCAAGCTCGGCCAGGACGGGCACGACCGGGGTGCGAAGATCATCGCATCGGCTTTCGGAGATGCCGGCTTCGAAGTGGTGGCCGGCCCGCTCTTCCAGACGCCGGAAGAAGCCGCGGACCTCGCGATTGCCGAGAGGGTGCACGTCATCGGCGCCTCGACGCTGACGGCAGGGCACAAGACGCTGCTGCCGCAACTGGTCGAGAGCCTGAAGCAGAAGGGCGCCGAGCATATCATCGTCGTTGCCGGCGGTGTCATCCCGCGACAGGACTATGACTACCTGACCGAGCACGGCGTGTCTGCCGTCTTCGGGCCGGGAACGAACGTGCTGGAGGCCGCGCGCGCGGTGCTGGATCTCATGCAGGGCCGGCTGCGCAACGCCGTGTGAATACTATCCCACGCGCCGGGCAAAATCTCACGCCCGGCGCAGCCCAAATAGTACTACTATTGCGCAAAGAAATTAATCATTTTTGCTAACCAAGCGACTGATATCGCTGGGAATCTAATCGATATTATTCCGATCTAATCGATATTTATTTGTGCGGCGCGTCATGGCCTCTTGCATGGCGAAAATTCTTGGGAACATAGTCATTAACAGAACGTTGATTGTTGCTCCCATGAAGCGGGAGACACAAAGGAGGCGAATGATGAAGACTGAAACCATTCCCCAGGATATCTGGCAGCGTCACGAACTCGAATGGCAGGCGATCCGCGCCAAGCCCGTGAGCGAAGGCTGGAGCCTCCCGCGCGCCAACGGGCAGCGCGAGGACGAGCGGGATGGCGAACGCCCTGCTCGCCGCAACTAAAGATCGGGACTTTCCTCCAGAGGCACTTCCGGAAACGGAGGTGCCTTTTTTGTTGGGGGATTGCGGCAAATGCTGCGGAGGGTACCCCCCTCTGCCTTGCCAGGCATCTCCCCCTCAAGGGGGGAGATCGATATGCGGCTCTTTCACCGCCAAATAACGAACGTTGCATTTCGCAGAACGGTTGAGATGGAGCGAGCGGCCAACCGCTTGTGATCTCCCCCTTTGAGGGGGAGATGCCCGGCAGGGCAGAGGGGGGTACCTCCCGCAGCATCAACCGTATCCCACCCACCACACCCTCATTAACCACACCCACCACACCCCGCCTGAAAAACGCCCTGTTTCTCGGGCGTTAACCAATGATCAAGGTTAATGCGGGATAGTCTGGCGAAGAGACAGGCACGCCCCCGCACTGGAGCGGCCGTTTCCCATCCAGTCGAGAACGGTGCCGACCTGCACGCCATCGTGCCGGGCAGGGACGCTGCGTGCCTCGGTCAAGTTCTGGCGTCCCGGTGTGGAGTTTCCGCGTTGCGTCCATCCTTCAGATTGAGCCGTTCCATCAACGGAAACTGGGTCTCTCCGCTCGTCTTCGGTGTCGCCATGTGGCTCGGCTCGCCGACCATCACGGCGCATGGCGACCTCGCCGGCCTGCTGACGGGCCTTGATGGCGGCGGCCCCGCCTGGCGCATGGTGCTGACCAAGGCGGCTGCGGATGCTTCGGAAAAGGCCGCGCTCACCTTCCACGATCCCGTCACTACGGGTTCGATCGGGTCGAAGGCGGAGGTGACGCTCGGCAATGGCACGCGCATGGCCATGGCGGAGGACAAGTACCCGCCCGATCCGCGCCCCGACGAAGACCGCATCAACCGCAAGGACAAGAAGGGCCGCGTGGTTGCGAGCGACACCATGCAGCCGCCCAAGGGCTTTGCCGCCGGCTCCGTGCTGAAGCGGGTGAGCGCACTCTACGGCGAGCCGGTCGCGCCGAAGGAACTGATGGCCTTTGCCGTCAAGGAGCCGCAGGGCACCGAGACGCTGATCGCCCAGACCTTCTACAAGAAGCGTCCCGACGCCACCGACGACCCGCAGGTGCCGCCCATGATCGCGAGCCCCGTGACCAGCAACACGGCGGACGTGCTCGCGACCGCCTACGCGCCCTCCGATCCGGAGGCTCTGCGGCAATCGCCTTTCGATGCCATCCTCAAGAAGGACCCGGCCGAGGGCCGCTTCGTGCCGCAGATCGGGCCGGACGACCATGCCTGGGCCGCAAACATCCTGCCGCCCTCCGTCTTCTCCGAGAAGGAGCAGCGCTGCCTCACCGACGCCATCTACTTCGAGGCGCGCGGCGAACCGCTGAAGGGCCAGGCTGCCGTGGCGCAGGTCATCCTCAACCGCGTGCGCAACCCGGCCTATCCGAAGAGCATTTGCGACGTGGTCTACCAGAACAAGGGCTGGTTCAAGGAATGCCAGTTCTCCTTCGCCTGCGACGGCATTCCCGACATCGTCTGGAACCGCGAACGCTGGAAGATCGGCGGCGAGGTGGGCCTGGCCGTCACCGCCGGGAAGATCTGG
The DNA here is from genome assembly GCA_945952245.1 of uncultured Rhizobium sp. Classification (GTDB taxonomy): domain Bacteria; phylum Pseudomonadota; class Alphaproteobacteria; order Rhizobiales; family Rhizobiaceae; genus Gellertiella. Next base: position 3,545 of record CAMFHT010000366.1, read on the forward strand.
CTGCCGGAAGTGGGCTCCGCCACCCATTACCACGCGATCTACGTGAAGCCGAACTGGGCGCCGACGATGAAAAAGGTCGCGAAGATCGGCTGGCACATCTTCTACCGCACCTATGGCGGCGGCTGGAGCTGAGGGTCTTCGGGCGGGGGCGGCGTGAAACGCCCCGCCTTGATTCTGCCACGCTGCGGGTGTCCCATTCCTGCATGTCGGTTCGCGGAAGCCGCCTCTGGCATCCCGCCGTTCAAACGATTTTAACGGACTCACTTTCCCGCCGTTAAGGGGCTGGAAAGGTGTGGCCGTTTCGACCTTTGTTGATGAAGTTCAGGCAGCTCGGCCTGAAACTCGGCATAAGTCCCTGAAAAAGTTCCAGAAAATTGAAATGTCGCAGGTGCCGGCTTAAGCTTGACTATGCCGAGACCTAAAACTATGTTGCGCCCGACTTCAATAAGGGCCGGAAGGGCATAAACTTTTGGCGTTTAGAGGGCGAAAAGGCTAGCCTTGGGGCGGGGCGTTTCGAAACTCGAACGGAGAAGCTTATGACCGACCAGCGGGATGAAGGCCTGGAAGAGCGCAGACGACGCCTCGATGCCGAACTGAAGGAAGTGCGGCGCGAAGCGGGTCTGGAGCGCGCTGAAGAGAAGAAGGC
>CAMFHT010000367.1 GCA_945952245.1 uncultured Rhizobium sp.
GAACTCTTCCGTCGCCGCAATCGAGACCGGCGTGTTGCGGCCATGCGACCACACAGTCTTGCCGCCGCTGATGGACACACCCGAGCTTGTCCCCCATATCGATCGCCCGAGCCGCGAGCGCCCCCACACATTGCCGCGAACGTCGTACCCGTGAAATCCGCGCCAAAGGTGGGAGCGCACCGGTGAGGACAGATCCGCCAGGTATTCAGCATCTGCCAGACGCTGATCCTCGTCCTCAAGAGGAAGCTCCGCCATGTTCATTTGAAACAGGTTCCAAAGCCTGCGGCCGCGGACCTGGTCCAGAACGGAGACAGCCTCAAAATCGATCCATGACATCGCTGCAACGACAGCGGCCGGCGTGCCGCGCACACGCTGCCACGCTATGCCGTCATCAATCATCTGCCTGCGATCGGAGAAGAAGGCGGAGATTTCGCCCAGGCCGTATTCTTCAACCAACCAAGGGAGAAAATCGTCCGGCCGCGTCACGAGCTTTGCTTTGCGGACCGCGGCAATAGCAGAATTCATGTCTGACCAGCGGTTGGCCTGGCTGGTCTCTAGAGCACGCTCGAACAGGCCGGAACTCGGAGGGAGCAAGGATGGCATCAGTTCTGCCGCCCTTTAAGCTGAAGGTCGACCGTACCGATCGATATCGCCTCGTACGGGTTGGCAATCACATCTCCGGCCGGTGCGAGCGGCGCGACCTTGTGCACACCGCCGATCATAAGCCGGGAGACCCACCACGCCTGCACGAGATCGCGGCCGAGCGCTCTTTCAAGCGCCCAACCAGATCTGAGCGCCGCCTCCATCTGCTCGATCACCTGCTCATCCGTGTCCGGAAGCAGCCACACGTCTGCCGCGAGATTGACAACGGTCTGGACGGCCGAGGCAACGACAATCACGTCATTGACCATCCGAACTGCCTGGTCGTTTAGGGCCGCAGAAACGAGCGCCAATAGCTGCGGAGAGGCAACACCATCTCCCGCGGCCGAGTACACTGCCACGTGGACTTCTGGTCCCCTCCCGATCGGGTAGACCTTCACGTCGGCAACCTGAAGCGACGCGGTCATGGCCACGTACTTGTAGCGAGGGACCGTCCCGCCGGTCGACCGGCCCTGGATCGCGAGAACAACGCGCTGTCTTAACCGGACGTCCGGTTCTCCGGCGATCCTTTCCACGCCGTAAAAGGCAGCCAGATGGTCAAGATCGGTGCCGGCCGCAAAGACCAGCAGATTGGCACGTGCAGCATCGTTGATGCGGGCGCGAAGCAAGATCTCACGGAAACTCTCCGCCTCGTTGAGAATGACGGCCGGGTCCGTTTCCAGCATCTGGACGTCATAATCCGGGAGCGCGAGTTCCGGATGCGCCGCCCGTGTCAAGGCCCACCGTTCCTTGAACTTCGTCACCTGGCGATCGACGATTGCCTCGAAGTCCACTTCCTCGATCACGCGCGGAACCGGCAAGGTTGAGAGATCAAGGCTCATGAACCTGACCCTTTCTGAAGCAACGGGGCTGCGGGGACTGTGATTGGGGTTGCGAGATCGAAATTCCCGAAGCGCCCCTCGGGGTAGTAGAGACCGGCATGGCGAACCCCTAAGACACCCGCGTCCGTCAACCGCACGAGCTGGAGTTCTGTGAGTGCATATTCCGGCTCGAAACGCGCGGCTGAAACCACCAGCTCGTTATAAAGAGCAAGAGCAATGGCGGGTGTCAGGTCTTCAGAGAGCAGGCTTCGAATGTCAGATCCAAACTGCAGGCGCATAACGCGCGTGTTCAGATGCGTGGCCCAGATTTTCCCGAGCGACTGGACGAGATGCGGCAAGCCCTGGATGGGTTTGCCCGTTATCTGATCAATGCCGCTGCGGTATCGGATCTCGCCTGCCATTCGAACTGCCCTCAAGCCGACGTGGAAGGCGCTTCGATGATGTGACCCGACATCAGCTCGAACCACGCCTCTGCCGGCGTGAGCGCGACCTGATCACCATTGGAAACCCGCCTTCCGAGAAGGAACCCAGGAGCATGTTCGGTGACGAGGTACCGGCCTTTGCCGTCTGCGACGGGAGCAGCCGGGGTTTTCTCTGTCTCTTGCTTGCGTGCCATTTCAGTCTCCTAGTGGCGGACCGGTCAAACCGTCGAGGTCGTCACCGGTGTGGATGTGGTCTTTGCCGATGTTGACGCCGTCGTGCGTGACCCTTCCGTTCTCGATCAGGACGTTCCCAATCAGGACGATCCCCTTTGGGCCAAGCTCGATCCTGCCTTCGGCACGCTCGAAGACGGCGCTGTCGCTCGAGGTGGACGGCGCATTGTTGTGCCGATCGTAAGTGCCAGGCACGGCAATGCTTGCGGTTCCGACGCTGCCAGACTGCGAAACGAGCGCCATCTGCTCGCCGATCGCGGGCTCGGAGTGCACTTTCAAACCGCCGGCGCCAGGCTCCTGCCAGCGCACCCAAGGGCTCAGGATCGGACTGCCGTCTGCTGTCGTTCCGAGCTGCAGGCGCAGCATTCGCTTTTCAGGATCTTTGGCGACGACGCGACCCGGCAGGCGCATCATCGCGAGACGGCGCTCGGTCCGCTCGTTCTTGGCATGAAGACGCCGCAGCTCGATGTCTCTGAGGTCACGCATCAGGCTCGACCTCCCTGCCGGGGATCCAGCCGAGGAGCGCGTTCAGTTCGTCCTGACTGCCAAAGCCGATCACACCTTCATCGGGATAGGCGCTACCAGCCACGCGCGGCAGGAAGCCTTCCCCAAGGTCCGCCACTGCCTGAGACCAGGTCACGGCATAGTAGGCCGTTCCCTGCTGCATATCCTTGACCGTGAACATCGGCTTCAGTTCCGGCGCCGGGCTTTCCTCAGGCGGCAGTATGCCGGTGAGGCCCCAGAAGCTGGCGGACTGATCCGCAAGGATCGCCAGAACGCGGGAGCCCAGGGCGAGCCCGACTTGTTCCTTTTCGACCCGCCGAAGGCCGACAACAGCCGCTTCAGCCACGATATAGGCCGTCCAGTCGACCAGCAGGCTGTAGCTTCCGTCTGTCAGTGCCGCTCGCCGGATACGGCTCCAGCCAATCCCGATGCCAGGCGCTGTCACGATTGTCTTCTGGAGCAGCTCGGAGATATCCACCTTTCCGGGATGAGCAACGACGCGGACGCCCTCGATCAAAGCGTCGATCGTCGAGGTGATCGCGATCTGCATGCCGGCAAGGCGGTCGTTCGTGAGGAGTGCTGACAGCGTGACCGGGTTCACTGAAGCGCTCCAAAGTGGTCCGTGACGAGATCGAGCAGCTCCTGCTCATTGTCCGACGACAATCCGACAAAGGGCCGTGCGGGAATGACCACCTTCTTGGCAAAGACCTGCTTACCACCCGACACGAAAGCGAGAGCCTTAGCGTCTGTCGGCTTGATGATTGCTCCCTCCTGGTGCACGTGCGCGTACTCCCAGGATGCGCCCCATTCTGCTTCAGACGAGGAGGCATTGAAGGCGACGGAGCCAAGCAGGTTCTGGCCCGTCCGGTCGAGGATGGATTCGCCCTCGCGGTTCGCTAGCCAGGGCCTGCAGTGAGGCGAGGTCTACTCCGGTTCGCTGCCGCGCCGCGTCTGACTTTCCCCAAGCGCACCGATCGCCGTCATGAGTTCGGTCGGCTCGAACTGGAATATCGGCTTCAGCCGCAGCAGCACCTGGCTCAGATCCTTGGCGTCGACGGAAATGGAGATGCCTGCCATCAGATCCGCCCCAGACGCTCACGCGTGAACACACGCTCGGGTGCAGAAAAAAGAACTTCATTCTGGCCGATATCGCCGGGCGGCGGGGTCGAGCCGGCGCCGCCGGAGGCACCTGAAACGAGCGCCCCTTTGCCGCTCGCAATCGCTTCCAGACGCTTGATCGCCTGGTCGTATCGTTCCTTGATGTTCTCGCTCGACCGGGTAAAGGCAAGCGCGATGCGATACATCGCGATATCCATTGCATAGACCGCGACGATCCGTGCCGAGTTGTCGTCCAGGCTGTCCAGCTCCGCAGCCGAATAGCGTGCGGCGAGGATCGCGCGCACTTCCGTCGATGCATCGACAAGGCCCAGCTCAATGCGCTGATCGTCCCGCAGGCCGGTCTGCTCATCGGCCGCAAGCAGGGTCAGTTCGTTCGGGAAGCGCGTCTCAAGGTCAGCGATAGTCGCGAAAGCCATTTCTGTCTCCTGATC
>CAMFHT010000368.1 GCA_945952245.1 uncultured Rhizobium sp.
GCGCGAAGGCCAGCGTGGCCTGTTCACCGGCGGCGGGGCGACGATCCGCGTCACTGATCTGATCGGCAAGGCCCGGATGATCGACATGATGATGACAGGCCGGGTCTATCAAGGGCAAGAGGCGGCAACCCTTGGCCTTGCGCAGTACATCGTCGAGGGCTCCAGCCTCGACAAAGCCATCGAGATCGCCCGCCGTGCGGCGCAGAACCTGCCGCTGTCAAACTTCGCCATCTGCTCGGCCGTCAGCCACATGCAGAACATGTCGGCGCTGGATGCCGCCTATGCCGAAGCGGTACTGGCCGGCATCGTAAACACCCAACCCGATGCACGCGCCCGCCTTGCCGCCTTCGCCGACAAGACCGCGGCCAGAGTGCGACCGAATGGTTGAAATGAGAGAGCTGCCGGGGGCCACAAGCAATAGGCTGAAGGGTGTGCTATCGAGCGGCAGCTTCTGGGAGCACGTGACAGGGTTTCCGAGCTCAGTCGACAGACTGCTAAGGGCCGGGTTCCGCTAGAGGTCTTCAAGCCACCATGCCTGTGAGCTTCTGTGAAAACTTGCTCATCTTGGCGACTGCAATGGTGACCGATGGTTTCAGGGCATCGAGATCAACCTCGGGTTCAGCGGCCGCTTCTGGTTCTTGCCCTGCAACCTGCTTGGCATCGGCTTCTACCTCTACCTCCTTCGCGGAGACTTGCTGCCGCGCCGCAACCTCGGCCGCGAGCTTCGGCTCGGCTTCCACCGGGGCGTCCGCCTTGGCCTTCTCCGGACGCACAAAATCGACCACCATCTGTTCGGCCAATCGGCGCTCCAGCGCTTCCATCCGCGCGGTCAGCACCTGAACCGCGGCGGCTTCCTTGGGCGGGTAGGGCAGGGGCCCGGATTGCGCCTCAAAGAGCGTCTTGAAGGTCGGGTCCTGGAAATAGACGATCCGCTGGACGAGGAGCGGGTTCTGCCTCTCCGGAATGAGAATGGCCTGATCCGGGTTCAGCCGCCGCACTTCGTCGGGGGTCAGGAGGGGACGCTCCTCCATCCGCCGACTTACCGAGCGTCGCTGCATGAAGTCCCGATCCCGGGAAACACTGTCCGACACCGAGAGCTTCGTCGTCTTGCCCAAAGCGTCCGAAATCTCCCCCGCCGTCTTCTTGTCGTTGGCCGCGAGGTAGAGCTTCATGCCAGCGGCAGACTCGAGCGACAGGCGGACGTTTTCGCCATAGATGTTGTCGAGGCCGGGGATCGACTGGGTGATGATCGACACTCGCGCGCCGTGACCGGCGAGCTGTTTCAGGGCCTGCTCGACGATGGGCATAGGCCCGAGTTGGTCGAATTCATCGAGCATGACCATGACGGGCCAGGGCTCGGTCTTCGGGTCGGGAAGGGTGGAACGCATCGTGGCGATGAGCTCGCCGAAAAACAGACGAACGAGCGGCGACAAGGTGCGGATGTCATCGGCGTTGACGACGACATAGATCGACATTGGTCGCTTGCGCAGGTCCGTGAAGGAGAAGTCGTTCCCGGAAGTGGCCCGATCAACGGCCGGGTTGTTCCAGAGCGTCATGCCGGCGCCACCAAGGACCGAGGCGTGCGAGGACAAGGTCCTGTCGGAATAGCCTGCGAACTTTCGGAAAGTCTGGGCGGCGTTGGGGTGTTTCACCTCCTCGGCATGCTCGCCGTAGATCTCCTGGGTCGCACCACGACCAAAGAGGATGCGGCTGATTTCGCCGATGGTGGGCCTGCCTCGCTCAATGGCAAGAAGCCCTGCAGCGACGAACAGCTCGCGCCCTTCGGTCAGGAAGTCGCCAGCCGTCCCCTTGTCCGAGACCGTCAAGAAATAGTCCGAGATCTTGGCGAGTTCGGTGTATCGCTGTTCGAGATTTTCAATGCGGGCGACGCGCTCGAGCGGGTTGTAGCGATGGGTCGGGTGTTCAAAATCGAAAGGCGAGAAGCGATAGACCGCGTCGCCTTCGGCCTGCCGGTGCCGGGACGTGGCCTCGAAAATCTCCCCCTTCACGTCGAGAACGACGATGCTGCCGTTGAACAGAAGCGTGTTCGGGATGACATAGCCCACGCCCTTGCCGGCGCGGGTGGGCGCGACGACGAGACAATGCGGGAATTTCTGGAAAGTGGCGCTGACGTAAGGCGCGCGCTTTGAGGGAGCCCCGAGTTTGCCGAAGACCATCCCTGCGCCCAAAGGCTGCAGAAGGCCATTCGCCTTCATCTCGGGTCGGGCCTGGAACTTGGCCTGACCATAGCCCGTGAGTTGCTGGCGGAAGGTCAGGGCGACGGCGGCGATTGTGAAGACCACGGTCGAGGCACCGACGATCTGCCAGGGCAGAACCCAAGGCACGGACGTCAGCCGGGCGAAGCCGGGGAATTCCTCGATCAGGACAAATATGCCGGTCGCGTTCGGATCGCGGCCAAGGATCAGGTTGAGAACGAGGCCGCCGGCAATGAGGCCGACCAGAGCACCAGCCGTCAAGCCGAGCGGGAGCAACAGCGCAATACGTTGCATGGTCAGAACTCCCTGTCCTTGGCATGCGCCCGGTCATGGACAGGCGCGCGCGCATGTTCCGGCGGCTTGTTCGCGGCCTCGGCAGCCATCCGGCGCTCTGCAGCCTCGACCTCATGGGCGCTGAGGCCGAGGGAAGGGTGTTCCTTTGCCGCGGAAACAACGGCCGCTGCCATAGCCTGGCGGGCGCTCGCGTCGGGAACATCCTTGGCCAAGGCATCGGTGCGTCCGGCGACGATGTCTTTCAGCACGGAGGCCCCATAACGCTCCTTCATCTCCTCAGTGAAATCCCGCGCTTGGGTCTCATTGCGGAAGGCGACAGAACCTTGATCGGCATGGAGTTTCGCCATCTTGTCCAGGGCCTCGACCATCGGATCAGGGGCTCGCGAAACGTCGATGCCGCGGGCGGACTGGATCATCTCAGCGGCGCGTTCGTAGAAGCAATCCAGGCGTTCGGCGGCTGCGCTGCGGCCTTGCGGGTTGTCGAGGTCATAGCCGTGACGCTTGGCGACGTCGCTGAGATCGGATTTCACCCAAACTTCCTCTTCGCGGGCGTTGGCGGCACCGGTTTCGAGACGCTTGCCAAGCTTTTCGGCGTCGATGCCTGCAAGGCGGGCGTTGAGGGTCAGACTTGCCTGCAGATTGCCGACACTGCCGGATTGAAGCTCTGTCTCTTCACCACCAACGGTCAAGGTCGTCGGGCTGATCGCCGTACTGTAGAGCGTCGAACGGGGAGGGGCCTCACGGCCGGCCTGATCCCGGTCCAGACCAAAGGCTGCTGCCGCTTCCTTGGCGATGCCCTGCATTTCCGCTCGAAGGTCGTCTTGTCGGTCCGACGGCAACCGATCAATCCGGGCGCTCGACTGCGCCACCCAGGCGGAGATGGCCCGCGCGGGATCAGCCGTGAAGTCACTACGCAGCCGTTGTTCCTCGGCGTGTCCCATGAGCACCGGGCTCTCGGCCAGATGCCTGGCCAGGGCCTCACTCAGCGGCCCTTCATCCGGAAACTTGGCCAGAACCTGAGCGCTGCCATCAGGGCCGTAGGAGGAGACGGCCAGAAGTTCCTCGGGCAGAAAGCCTCTCGAGCCTTCGCCGTCGACAAACCGACCGGTGCCAAGGGTGGCCTCGGCATCGGCGATATGCTCGGCCACCACCTTCCGGAAATCGGGGTCGGCAATCAGACGTTCCGCAAGATCGCGGCTAGCCTCGGTGTCTCGACCAAGGGTCAGGACCAGTTGGGCTTCTTCGCCTGCGTAGATTGCGGTTTCCGGGCGGGGGAATTCCGGCTGTTCCCGATGTTCGAGCACGAGGCCCGACGGCCTGCGGTCCGCATCGTCGCCCGTGTTGTGATCCATGACCGCGGCCCGGCCGACGGCAATCTCGAGCCCCTCTTCGCCGCCTTCGTAGAAATCCCAGGCGTGGCGCAGGGCATCGCGACTGGTCGCAAAGGCCCGGTCCGAAAAGCTGATCCCCGTCTCGCCTTCCGGCACCCTTGCCTCAAAGCCTGCATGTAGACCCCTGTCGGTTGCGACAGTCACCGGGCGCAACTCGACATCCCGGTCCGTGGTCACCCAATCTCCGGTCGCAACCACCTGCGGCTTCTCCGCCGTGAAGACCTGACCAACCAGCGCTTCCGCTTCCACCACCCCTTCCCGGGCCTTCACTG
>CAMFHT010000369.1 GCA_945952245.1 uncultured Rhizobium sp.
GGTGCGCGATCTCGGCGCCGACATCATACGCGGCAATACCTATCACCTCATGCTGCGCCCCGGCCCGGAACGGGTGGCGCGCCTCGGCGGCCTGCACGAGCTCATCCGCTGGCCGCAGCCGATCCTGACGGACAGCGGCGGCTTCCAGGTCATGTCGCTGTCGGGCCTGCGCAAGCTCGACGAGAAGGGCGTGACCTTCAAGAGCCATATCGACGGCGCGCTGCACCACATGTCGCCGGAGCGCTCGATCGAGATCCAGGGGCTTCTCGACAGCGATATCCAGATGCAACTCGACGAATGCGTGGCGCTGCCGGCAGAGCCCAAGGAGATCCGCCGCGCCATGGAAATGTCGCTGCGCTGGGCGGATCGCTGCAAGACTGCCTTCGGCAACCAGCCCGGCAAGGCCATGTTCGGCATCGTGCAGGGCGGAGACATCGAGGAACTGCGCGTGCAGTCGGCTGAAGGCCTTAAGAGCCTGGACCTCAAGGGTTATGCGGTCGGCGGCCTCGCCGTGGGCGAGCCGCAGGAGGTCATGCTGCGCATGCTCGAGGCGACGCTGCCTGTGCTGCCCAGCGAAAAGCCGCGCTACCTGATGGGCGTCGGCACGCCTGACGACATCCTGAAGTCCGTCGCCTGCGGCATCGACATGTTCGACTGCGTGATGCCCACCCGCTCAGGCCGCCACGGCCTGGCGTTCACCCGCCGCGGCAAGGTCAACATCCGCAATGCCCGCCACGCGGAGGACAAACGACCGCTCGACGAGCAGTCCTCCTGCCCGGCGAGTCGCGATTATTCCCGCGCCTACCTGCACCACCTCGTCCGCTCCAATGAAGCGCTGGGCGGCATGCTCCTCTCCTGGCACAACCTCGCCTACTACCAGGAACTCATGCAGGGCATCCGCAAGGCCATCGCCGAGGACCGCTTCGCCGACTTCATGGCGGAAACGCAGCAGGCCTGGGCGAGGGGAGATATCGAGCCGGCGTGAAGGCTTCAGGGAAACATGCCACCTCCACGTGCGTCCTCACCCGGAGGTGGTGAACACCGCCGCACATTCCAACGCCCTCATGCTGAGGTGCCGGAGCGAAGCGGATGCCTCGAAGCATCGCGCAGAAGGCGTATGCCGCCGGATGGTTCGAGGCTCGTTGCACTCGCGCCTCACCATGAGGGGGAGTGAGCAGCACCCGCGGCATACACCACCGTCATCATGCTGAGTTGCCGGAGCGCAAGCGGAGGCATCGAAGCATCGTGCACCTGGCTCCAACGCCCTCATGCTGAGGTGCCGGAGCGCAAGCGGAGGCCTCGAAGCAGCGTGCACCTGGCTCCAACGCCCTCATGCTGAGGCGCCGAAGCGCAGCGCAGGCCTCGAAGCATCGTGCGCAAGGCCGTATGCCGCCGGATGGTTCGAGGCTCGTTGCACTCGCGCCTCACCATGAGGGATGGCTCGGAGCACCACCGCACCACTCCAAACCACTCCGAAACTCAGATGCCCTTGCTGTCCGCCTTGTCGAGGATCTGGACGCCGTTGATGCGGTAGGACTGGTCGTCCTGCTTCTGCAGCTGGTACACGGCCGTCTTGTCGGAGCCGTCGGGCATGGAGATGATGACTTCCTGCAGGAGATAATCGCCGGCGATCTTCGACCGTCCGAAGGCATAATTGCCGGGGCGGTAGACGGGGCTGTAGCTCTTCTTCACCATGGTGAAGAACAGGTCCTTGTTCTGAAACTTGTTCTGGATGGCAGGCGACGCGAAGGAATAGGCCTTCGCTGCATCATCGTCCAGAAAAGCCTGGATCTGCTGGCTTATGATCGCGCGACCCGTCGCCTCCGGATCTTCGGCCCCCGCGCGGCTCGAAAGAGGTGCAAGGAGTAGGAGTGCGAGGAGCATCGGCGCGAGACGAGAAGACATGACGGGTCTCCGAAAGGCTTGGGAAGCGGGCAGGGCAGGTGCGCACAGGAATCCCGCACTCTAATTCACCTAGTGCGCAAGAGCGTCTTGTCCAGCCCGCCCCGCTTTCACCCTTTCATGACCGAGGCGAGCAACGTATAGGCCTCGATCCAGGCCTGCTTGCACTCGTCCGTGAAATCATCGCCGAGACCTTGTTCCAGAGTCCAGAGCAGGGCGCCGCCCACGGTATCGTAGTCTTCGTCCTTGACGCCGTAGCCGGCGTGCCGCTTTCCCATGTCCTGGAGCGCGGGAACGATGGCATCGGGCCGGGCCAGGTTTTCGACGGCAAAACTGATGGCGGCCATCAACATGCGCCCCTGGCCAGCCATGTCGCTCTTGAAAAGCGAACGCAGCTTCGGATCCATGGAAAACAGCCTCTCGTAGAAGAGGGACGCGACGGCTTCCGCGTCAGGGGCTACCTGGCTGAAGCTCTCGCGGACCAGAGATATTGCTTGTGGGTTCATATCTGCTTCTCCAATGACGTGAATAAGGCACTTATTAATTTATATCTCTTTATATACAGATTGGTTAATGCAGCTGTTAATCTGTCTCGAACCGCCGAGGTCCAAATGAATCGCGCACAGGGAGGGTCGGTCTTTAGTCCGGTTACGGCCTGTCTGGCTCTGCCGGCAGCGACTGCAGTGCTGACGATTGCCGGCAGCGGCCTGCTGGGTGTGGCCATGGCTTCGGCCCTGGGTTCTTCGGTAGCAATTGCCGCAGGCCTGGTGACGAGACAGCTCCTGCTACGACGCACCGAAGCTCCATTGTCGGCACCCTTGACGCAGACTTGTCCTGAACAGGGCACCGATCAGATCACGCAGCTTCTGGCCCTGTTCAATACCGTCGCGACCATATCCAATGGAGCCAGTACCGTGAATCAGGCGGTCGCAAACTGTCTTGAGGCTGTGTGTGTGCATACGGGTTGGCCGGTGGCCCATGCCTACAGGCCGACGCTGGACGGGGAGCTCGTTTCGGCACGCCAGTGGTACGTGTCCCCGGACCTCGATCCGGACCAGATCTCGGCATTCCGGTCGATGTCCGAGGAAACGCGGTTCCGTGAGGGGGTGGGCATGGTGGGCAAGGTGGCGCAGACCGCACAGCCTGTCGTGCTCAAGGACGTGACCAAGGCACAGGGGTTTCTTCGCGCCGAGGCTGCCGCCCGCAACGGCGTACGTGGCTGCTTCGCAGTGCCGGTGATCAGCGGAAAGCAGGTGGTGCTGGTTCTGGAGTTTTTCAGCCGGGAAGAAGCCGTGATGGACGACAGGACCGTGCGGCTCATGACCTATGTGGGTGGTCAGCTGGCCCGCGTCGTGGAGCGTCGAGACAACGATCGGAAACTCAAGCTCATGGCCGACACGCTTGAAAGCGAGATCAAGTCCGTGGCCGACTCGGTCTGCGCTGCCGCGGATGAAATGGCATCCGCGGCAGCGGAACTCGCCCAGACCGCGGAACAGGCAAGCACTCGCAGCGGACAGGCAAGCCGGGGCTCCAGCCAGATCATCGACGCCGTCCATCAGGTGGCGAACGCAACGCAAGCCTATGAACGGGCGTCGAACGAGATCAGCGAGTGGGTCGGGAAAACCGACCGTATCGCATCGACAGCCAACCAGTCTGCGCATGAAACGGGAAGTGCCGTCGCGGACCTGCAAGGCGCAGTCGACCATGTCGACGGCGTGATCGAGGTCATTTCGGCGATCGCACGCTCGATCAGTATCCTTGCGCTCAATGCGACGATCGAGGCGAAGCGCGCGGGGGAAGCCGGCAGAGGCTTCGAGGTCGTGGCAAACGAGGTTCGCTCGCTCGCGAACCAGACGGCTACGGCTACCGTGGAAGTGCGCCATATCGTCCAGCAGATCAAGGGCGTCAGCCATCAGACGCGCGATACGCTCGACCAGATCGGCAGCGTGATGACGGACATGGCCGCAGCATCCGACGGCATCCGGACGTCGCTCCAGAAGCAGGCGCAGGTAACGTCCGCCGTCAGCGGCCGCATCCGCGAGGCGGGGCGGGACAGTTCCGAGATCGCGGACAGCATCCGGCATCTCGACGACAGCACGAAGCAGAGCCGCACCGCAGCCTCGCAACTCCTGCAATCGGCAACGAGCCTCAGCCAGCAGGGCCAGAACCTTGCAGTGTCGGTGGAAACATTTCTGGAAGGCGTACAGGCGCTACGGCAGAGATCGGCTTGAAGAGCTGACGAGACTTAACCCATTGATCCAGCACATC
>CAMFHT010000370.1 GCA_945952245.1 uncultured Rhizobium sp.
GTTATGAGAGCTGCATAGCATCTCGCAGTTCGAAAGGTCGGTGCTTCCCCCCTTCGACCAGGCCTCAACGTGGTCGGCATCCATATCTTTCAGATCCCAGATCTTGTTCGCATTCGCGCTATGACCGACCGCACACAAGGAGCAGTTTGACCGGCCCGCCGCCTTCGCGGCAACCGTCTGCCGCTCATAGGCCTGTCGTTTGGTGCGATCATCGAACAGGCGGACGTTTAGCAGCTGAGTCTGTGTCTCACCGCCCAACACGAATTCGTAGACGCCCTTTCGGCTGTGTACCGCGGGATCGCCTCGGAGCTCACTGATCCTCGCGTCCAAGGCTGCCGGATCGTAACCCTTGTGACGGTGCTCCTCGAACAGCCGCCCCCACTCCAAGCCGCGCATTTCCGGATCGGGCGAGCGGATGAACACACCATCGATCCAGGACATGACGGAATTGAAGTAACCCTGCAAACCAGCGATGCCAGCATCCTGCCGGTGCTGGGCAAGGTAACCGTCGATAGTTTGGCCCTGGGATGCAGCAACCCAGCTGAGCGCCACCTCAAGCACCTCCTGCCGCTTTGGGTCGCCCCTCACATAGGAAGACCATTTCTGCTGATTGGCGTTGCCCGAGTTCGAGAAAACCGCCTTTGCAGCCGTCACAAAAGGACCAGAATAGATGGCGTTCAAAAGCTCCTGCCGGTTCAAGGGTACCCCAGCGATGTTGATCGTCTGGAACCATTCCTTGATCTCAGCCTCGGAGCCCGTGCAGACATAGATAAGCAAAATGCTTCCCATGATCCTGTCCCGCTCTTCTTGGGGCAGGGATGAGAACGTCTGTTCGCGACCATCGCGGCGGATAGCGAACTTGCCAGTGACGAAGCGTCCGATGCTGGTGATGCGCTGCTGACCATCCAGCACTTCAAGCTTCGTGCCGCCGTCGTTGAAGTAGATCAGACCTAGGGGATAGCCGCGAAGCAGAGAGTCGATCACGGCGACGTCCTTTTTTCCGTCGCCGTAGATGTAGTTGCGCTGGTATTCCGGCTGGATCACCAGCTTACCAGCAAGGCCGTAAAGCCCCTTTCCCTCCAGTTCGTTGTAGACGAAGCCCTCGACGATTTCCCGGACGGTGTATTGCTTCAGATCCGCTTTCACTTCGCGGCCCTCCTGCGGATAGCGATCCGCTCGTAGGTGCGTCGGTATGTCCCATCGCCATTGCTGAGGTAAAAATTCGGGCCGCCAGTTGGATAAGTCCCCTTCTCAGAAATTTCGCTCATCGGTGTTCCAAGCTGAAGGCTGGTGCCAAGGATTTCGAACTGATCTGGATTATATTTATCAAGAAATGTGATTGGCACGCCCATAACACCATCGTAATCCGACGGAATTGCGTCCGAAAAGCCGACCTCTATCGCTTCAAAATTTGCGTACCTCGAGTATCCGACTCCCCGGACTTCCTTGTGGCGGCTGAACTTGACGTTGTCAGCCATCGTCATCAACTGAAGCGGTTCGTGCCTGCGCCCGTGGTCGATATTCGTGAACCAACGCACCGATTTCACCCGGATATATTTGTTCCCGTCAGCATCCACTCGAAATCCGGCTGCTTCGAGTGGATAGCTTTCGGGAACTCGAAACTCTCGGTCGCCACTGGTGATCGTTGGCCCTAACCATAGCCTATCCTGCTGGATCAGCGGAAAAATCTCGCTGTACTTGGTTGCGTTGCTGTTGCCTATGATCGAGAATTTTACGTCTCCTTCCATCAGCCAGGCGACAAACTCACGGAACAGGCTGAAGGGAGGGTTGGTGACGACGATGTCCGCCTCATCCCGCAGGGCCGTTACCTCTTGGCTCCGGAAATCCCCGTCGCCTTCAAGATAGGTCCACCGCAGGTCTTCGATGTCGATCCTGTCGTCGGCGTTGGTGTCGGCTTCAAGAACAAAGACCCGTCCGCGCTTCAGAGACTCGGCAGCGCTGTAGCTCGGGCTGGTGGTCTCGAACGGGTTAGGCTGATAGAAGGCCCCACCAGCATTGCTCTTGGGCGCATAGCTGGTAGAAATCAGCTTCTTCAGCCCATAGTCCCGGAAGTGGAGGGCAAAGAACTTGGTGAAGTTGCTCCAGTCCGGGTCGTCACAGGGCAGCAGGATGGTCTTACCTCGGAACACATCCGGATCGTATTCAAGGTAGGCGTTCATTTCGCGCTCAATGTCGGCCCACTGTAAGCGTCCGGCCTGACCGCTACCCGAGCCATTTCCAAGGCAGCAGGTCATCGACCTTTGTGATCTTGTAATCAGGGATACGGGCCAGGGTGTCGGCGAGCCAGGCATTGGGATCGATGGCGTTGAGCTTGGCCGTTTCGATCAGGGTGTATGCGATGGCGGCGGCCTTGCCGCCCGCTTCCGAGCCGACGAAGAGGTAGTTCTTTCGGCCGAGGGCGATGGCGCGCATGCCGCGTTCGGCGGCGTTGTTGTCGAGTTCGAGGATGCCGTGGTCGAGATAGGGGCGCAGGCGCTCCATGCGGGTCAGGGCATATCGGATGGCGGTCGCGAGCGGGGATTTGCCAGAGATCGTGGTGAGTTGCATGGCCAGCCAGACCTCCAGGTTGTCGAAGACCGGGGCCGCATGTGCCTTGCGAAGTTCGACCCGGACAACTGGTGGCGAACCTCTGGCCTCTTTCTCGACGGCGTAGAGTTGCGCGATCCTGCCGATGGCCTCTTCGGCGATCGGGGAGCCCTGCGACCTGTGGATGTCGACGAACTTTCGCCTGACATGGGCCATGCAGGCGACCTCGCGGATCGCTCCGGTCCGATAGAGATCCTCGAACCCGGCATAGCCGTCGGCGTGCATCCAGCCACGGTATCGGGCGAGGTGATCCTTGGGGTGCTGCCCCTTGCGGTCGCCGGAGAACCTATACCAAGCTGCTGGCGGTGCAGTGCCACCCCAGGGGCGTTCGTCGCGGGCATAGGTCCAGAGCCGTGCCGTCTGGGTCTTGCCGGTGCCGGGGGCAAGCATGCTCACGGGCGTGTCGTCGGCGAAGATCGCCTCGGCCGACAGAACATGGCGGCCGATGGCATCTGCGAGGGGTTCCAGCAGGGCCGTGGATTTGCCCACCCAATCGGCCAGGGTCGATCTGTCGAGGTCGAGACCTTCGCGGTCGAAGATCTGGCTCTGGCGGTAGAGCGGCAGGTGATCGGCATATTTGCTGACCAGTACATGGGCCAGCAGGCCCGGTCCCGGGCGGCCACGCTCGATCGGGCGCGAGGGCAACGGGGCCTGGACGAACCGTTCGCAGCAAGCGCAGGTCAGGCGCGGCCGGACGATCCGGTTCACGATGAAGCGTCCGGGGACGTATTCCAGCTCCTCCGTCACATCCTCGCCGATCCGGCGCAGGCGACCGCCGCAATCGGCACAGGCATCTGCGCCCGGCGTCAGCTCAACCTCCATCCGGGGGATATGGTCAGGGATCGGGCGGCGCTTGGGTCTGTCCTTCTCCTCGTTGTCCGGCAGCTTCATCCGCGCGGTCATGGCCGCCGCGGCGATCTCGCTGGTCTCCAAGGCCAGTTGCAGTTGCTCGGCCGTCTCGGATGACGCGCCAAACCGGTGCGCCCGGTGCCCGGCCAACTGGTGCCGCAGCTTCTCGATCAGGATTGCTTGCGCCTTCACTTCCGCCAGAAGCCGCGCGGTGAAGCTGCGCAGTTCCTCGGGATCTTCCGGCAAAGTCAGGGTTTGATCCAGCATGGATACAGTTTATCCCACTGTATTCGTTGTGGAAATCTTTGATTGCGGGACTGGCAGATTATCCCGCTGCCAAAGGCCGCCACGTCCGCTGCGGCGCCCGCCAGTCGATGCCTTCGAGCAGCATCGACAGCTGCGCAGGCGTCAGCGCCACCTTGCCCTCCTTCGCCGACGGCCAGACGAACCGGCCCTTCTCCAACCGCTTCAGGAACATGCAGGCCCCCTGGCCATCCCACCAGATGACCTTCACCAGATCACCCCGGCGACCACGAAAGACAAAGAGATGCCCGGCAAACGGGTCCTGCTTCAGCACCGCCTCGGCCTGTGCCGCGAGCGCCGCAAAGCCCTTGCGCATATCGGTGACGCCCGCCGCGAGCCAGACCCGCGTGTTGGCCGGAACCGGGATCACGCCGAGAGCCCCCGGATCAG
>CAMFHT010000371.1 GCA_945952245.1 uncultured Rhizobium sp.
TCTTGTAGGTGCCGTCGGCGCGGATTTCGTCGAGCGCCTTGTTCAGCTTTTCGCGGAGATCGTTGTCTTCCTGGCGGACGGCGATACCCACGCCTTCGCCGACGAACTTCTTGTCGGTGATGGGGTCGCCGGCGAGCTTGCAGCAGGCGCCGTCGGAATTCTTGGTGGTCCAGTCGAGAAGCGGCAGCATGTCGCCCACCTGCATGTCCAGGCGGCCGTTCACCATGTCGAGGTTCACTTCGTCCTGGGTCGGGTAGAGCTTGATGTCGCTGTCCGGATAGGTGGCGGTGATGTAATCGGCCTGGGTGGTGCCGGACTGGGCGCCGATCGTCTTGCCCTTCAGCGCTTCTGGGCTGAAATCGGTGATCGGGCTATCCTTCGGCAGCGCGCGGGTCATGGCGGCGAGGTAGTAGGGATTGGTGAAGGAGACCTGCTTCTTGCGCTCCTCGGTGATGAACATCGAGGCGATGATCATGTCGTATTTCTTGGCGAGCAGGCCGGGAATGATGCCGTCCCAGTCCTGCGCGACGACGGTGCATTCGGCCCCCATCTTGGCGCAGAGCGCCTTGCCGATCTCGACGTCGAAGCCGGTGATCGTGCCGTCGGCCTCGATCTTGTTGAAGGGCGGGTAGGCGCCTTCGGTGCCGATGACGTATTTGTCGGCAGCCTCGGCCGAAGCGCCGAGAAGGCCTGCGGCGATCAGCGCGAGGGCGGCGAGCGTTTTCTTCATGGATCAGTTCCCCTGTCTCTACATGTTTTTCGTACCGGAGCGCCGCGCCCGCTTTGGGGTCTCAAGGTGTCCGGCTTCTCAGTCGGCACGGGTTTTCGCCCAAGCCATCCGCGGGCACCTTAACAAGGCTTTCGAAGGAGCGGAATAGAAAGAAAGACCAGTCCGGCCGGTTTCTGTTGATGCCGAGGGAAAGGCCCGGCCAGCTTGAACATGGACGTGCTGCCGTCTATGCCTGCCGCAACAAAATGGAACGGGAGGGGATGGCGTGGAAGACATCGGACATGTGGATATCGCCATCGTCGGTGGCGGCATTGCGGGCATCTCGCTCGCCTATTTCCTCAGCCAGTCCGGCAGAAGCGTGCTCATCCTCGAGCGGGAGGAGCAGCCGGGCTATCATTCCACGGGCCGGTCCGCGGCGGAATTCGTGCTGAACTACAATGCGCCTGACGTGCAGGCGCTGGCGCGGATCGCCAAACCCTTTTTCGATGACCCGCCCGAGGGTTTTGCCAGCGTCCCGCTGCTCATCCAGCGCGGCGGGCTGGTGATCGCGGATGCGGAGCACGCGGCCCGACTGGAGCGACAGTTCGAGGACCTTCTGCCGCATGTGCCCGGACTGCTTCGCCTGACGCCGGAAGAGGCGGTGGAGCGGGCGCCATTCCTCGACGCTTCGGCCATCGCGGCCGCCTATTTCGATCCCGAGTACTGGGACATCGACGTGGACGCGCTGATGCAGGGCTATCTCCGCGCGGCGCGAAAGGCGGGAACCCGTCTGCTGACGAAGGCGGGACTGATCGAGGCCCGGCACGACGGCAACCGCTGGCAGATCGTCACCGCCGCCGGGGCGCTCACCGCCGGAGTGCTGGTCAATGCCGCGGGCGGCTGGGCGGATCAGGTGGCAAATCTTGCGGGCGTGAAGCCGCTCGGCATCACGCCCATGCGCCGCACGGCAATCCTCGTCGATCTGCCAGAAGGCATCGATGCCGCAAGCCTGCCGGAGGTGAATGCGGTCGATGACAGCTTCTACTTCAAGCCGGATGGGGGGCGCCTGCTCGTTTCGCCCGCTGATGAAACACCCTGTGAGCCCGCGGACGTCCAGCCGGAGGAACTGGATATCGCATGGGCGGTGCATCACCTGGAGTCGAACACCTCGCTCAGGGTGAGGCGTGTCGATACGTCCTGGGCCGGCATGCGCAGCTTCGCGCCGGACCGGCTGCCGGTCGTGGGTTTTGCTGCGGATCATCCGGCCTTCTTCTGGCTGGCCGGGCAGGGCGGCTATGGTATCCTCACGTCACCGGCGCTCGGGCAGCTGGCGGCAGCGATCCTCGGCGGTGGCGATCCGGGTGCGCTCTTTCGCCGCGAGGGTCTATCCGAGGACAGGTTCGCGCCAGCCCGCCTGTTATAAGTTTATTAAAATCTAATACAGAAAATAAGAATAAACACACTGGTCCGCCTCCTGGGCCATTCAACCGGGATGATGAATGACAGCGCCGGTCTCGAACAGGTCTGCCCTTTCTGCGCTCGCCGTCCTGCGGTCGGTTTCGAGCGAGACCGACCGCGTGCAGCTGCGCATATCCTCCGGCCTCAGGATCGGAGCTGCCGAGGACGGGGCGAGCTACTGGTCGATCGCGACCACCATGCGCTCGACGCAAGGACTGGTGTCGACCATACGCGACGGGCTCGGTCTCGCGATCGGCATCGTGGATACGGCGCTTTCCCTGGCGGATCCGGTCATGGAACAGCTGGACGGCATCACCACCGATCTGGTGCAGGCAGTCAATGACATCGAATCCTATCGTGCCGACACGCCGGATCTGCGCAAGCTCGATTCCGATCTGCGCCTGCGCATCAGGGCGATCCGGGAAATGATCGTGAGTTCCGGCTTCAACGGCGTCAACCTTCTCTACACCGCCAACGGCGCACCGACGACACTCGACATACCCTCTGCCATCGACACGACGTCCGGCACGCTTCAGACCGTCAAAATGCAGGTCGATCTCAAGCAGACCACGCTGATCGACGCCAATCCCGGCATGAGCAATTTCGGCATCATGTCGCGCTGGCGTATAGATCCCTTGGGCTACACGACCGGCCGATCCTTCTTCAATACGCCCGGCTTCGGCCCACTGGGTACGCCAATGGCCCTCTATCCCGGTGGCGGCATAACAGGCGCCGTTACGGCGAACGAGTTTCGCGGCCAGGGAAAGATCTTCGCCGAAATGGCGGAAGACACCCGCAATGCCTTCGCCACGCTCGGCGCGCTGAAGATGCGGCTGGAATTGCAGCTCGAACAGGCGAACCTGCAGCTCGGGGTGATGGACAAAAGCGTCGGCGTACTCGTCGATGCGGACATGAACGACGAGAGCACGCGGCTGAAGGCGCTGGAGGCGCAGCGGCAGCTGGCGATCCAGAGCCTGTCGCTGATCAACCAGCAGTCCAATAACGTGCTCTTGCTGTTCAAGGCCTGAGCCGCATCAGACGCTGCGCGCCGCGCCGCCGTCGCACCGGATCATCGAACCCGTGATGTAGCTCGCCCTTTCCGAAACGAGGAAGGCGGCGGTGGCGCCGAATTCCTCGACCGTCCCGTATCGCCCGGCGGGAATGGCCTTTTCCGAGCGTTCGCGGATCTCGTTCATGCTCTTGCCCGTCCGTTCCGCGGCGGCCCGGTCCAATTCCTCGATGCGCGAGGTGAGGATGCTGCCCGGCAAAAGCATGTTGACCGTCACGCCCTGGCCCGCCACCTCCGTCGCCAGCGTCTTCGACCAGCCGGCGAGCGCCGGACGCAGGGTATTGGAGAGTGCGAGCCCCGGGATCGGTTCTATGATGCCGGACGAGGCGACCGTCAGAATGCGCCCGAAGCCGCGTTCCTTCATGCCGGGAAGGAAGGCATGGCCAAGGCCGATCAGCCTCAGCACCATGGCGTTGAAATAGGTCGTCAGCTTCTCCGCCGTCATGTCCTCCGCACCGCCGGGCGGCGGGCCGCCGGAATTGTTGACGAGGATGTCGACCGCGCCAAGCTTTTCATGCGCGGCAGCGGTGAGGTTTTCGACGAGGAATTCGTCGAAGAGATCGGCCACCACCCAGTCCGCCTTGCCGGGTCCCCGCGCCGTAAGCTCCGCCGCCCGCTTTTCGAGCTCCGCCGCGTGGCGCCCGGTGATCAGCACATGCGCCCCCTCCGCCACCAGCGCCGCCGCAATCCCCCCGCCGAGTCCACGCGAAGCCGCAAGCACCAGCGCCCGCTTGTCTGTCAGTCCGAGGTCCATGGGTTTCTCCTGTGTAAATGTGTTTTCATGGTCTGCGGAGTGCCCTTGCGAACGCTGCGGAGGGTACCCCCCTCTGTCCTGCCGGACATCTCCCCCACAAGGGGGGAG
>CAMFHT010000372.1 GCA_945952245.1 uncultured Rhizobium sp.
GCACATAGACCGCATGCGCCGGCCACTCGATCTCGGGAATGAAGTGCCGCACCCGCTCGTAGAGGTGCGCCGTCTCGCGCGCCACCTCAGGCGTATAGGCAAGCTCCGGCCGTTCCAGCACCCCGAACCGCTCCGCAGCGCCAAGCCGCTTCCCCCCGTTCCCGACCGCCAGATCATCCATGGCATTCTCCCGCGAAAAACTTATACTCATAATGAGTATAAGTGGGACCAAAGAAAACCGGCGAGCGCCGGTGCTGTCATGAGATAGTCGTGTTCGGGGGGAAATGCAATGGCGGGGGTGGGGTGGTGTGGAGCGAAGGGGCCCGAGGTGACGCTCGAAGCAGAAGCCATATCGGGCAGGCCACACTTCCACCACATGCCGCATGTTAAACGAGCCGCCCTCGCAGAACGGTGTTAAAGCATTGAGGAATAATCATAAATGATCATGAACGCTAAAGTTATCGCGCTCGCCGCTGCTGTATTCGCTCTGGAAGCAAGTGCAACTTTCGCCAACAGCCTGGACGTCGAAGCCAAAGCAATCTTTGAACCCGTCATGAAGCAGTTCGATGTTCCCGGGATTGCGATCGGAGTGACCAGGGACGGGAAACATAGCTTCTACACCAGCGGCTTGGCCTCACGCGCCGATAATCGTGCCGTTACTCCCGACACCATTTTCGAGTTGGGCTCGATCAGCAAGATATTCACCGCGACTTTGGCAGCTTTAGCTGAAGATCAGGGGCGCCTGAAGCTGACCGATAGAGTTTCCGGGCATCTATGCCCTGATGGCTGCACGATCGGTAACAATATGACCTTGATGGACCTGGCCACACACCGCTCGGGCGGGCTGCCTTTGCAGGTCCCGGATGAAATCAAGGATGTCAAAGAACTGGTGGAATGGCTGAAGGACTGGCAACCCAAGCAGCCCGGCATGCGCAGCTACTCCAACATCAGTATCGGAATGCTGGGTTATATCTCCGGCATGGCGATGGGAATGGACTACAAGCAAGCAGCGCAATCCGTGCTTTTTCCCTCTTTCGGTCTTGAACATACGTGGATCGAGGTTCCACAGTCTGAAGCTGAAAAATACGCTTTCGGCTATGACCGGAAGACAAACAAGCCCATCCGCGTAACGCCGGGCGTCCTGGACAGCGAGGCCTACGGCGTCAAGTCAACCGCGCGCGACATGCTTAAAGTCCTGGATGTCGAACTGGGCAAGGGTGAGGCTTCGGATTCGCTGCGAAGAGCGGTGGCGCGTACGCAGGAAGGGCAGCAGAAGAACGCCTTCTTTACCCAAGACATGATCTGGGAGCAGTATGCCTGGCCCGCCGACCTTCAGGCCATGACCTCCGGTAACGGATATGATTTCATCTTGAAGCCGCAGCCCACGGAGGATATCCGACCGCCGCTGGCGCCACAGAAGGACGTCATTCTCAACAAAACCGGCTCAACCAACGGGTTTGGTGGCTACGTCGCGTTCGTCCCGAGCGAAAAGATTGGTGTCGTTATCCTGGCAAACAAGAACTTCCCCAATGATGCACGTGTCAAGGCAACGCTCTCGCTGATCAAGGCAATGACGGCGGATTAGCAAATTACACCGAGGAGAGGCGCTGCGGTCGGTGGCGTCTTTCTCACGTAGATTTCATGCGCTCATCGGGACGATCTCTCCTTCACCTCCACTGGAGATTCAAAACCCTTCGCCAACCCACTGACCTCGAATCCCTTTCCCCACCCAAGGCATTTGCACCCGCCGCCCCGCCTCTCTATCGTGCCCGCAACGAACGAGAGGGATTCGACAGCACCCATGAGCATACCCACGGGCCTTGCCGCCGCCTTTCATCCGCAGGAAGCGCTTGCGGAACAGCTTCTGCCGCATGCGACCGAGGCGGGCGACGGGGCGCATGATCCGGCGCATATCCTGCGTGTTTTCCGCAATGCATTCCGCATTCAGGCGGAGGAAGGCGGAGATGCGCGGATTCTGGCGGCCTCGGTGCTGCTGCATGACTGCGTCTCGGTGGAAAAGAATTCGCCGCTG
Source organism: uncultured Rhizobium sp. (assembly GCA_945952245.1). GTDB lineage: Bacteria > Pseudomonadota > Alphaproteobacteria > Rhizobiales > Rhizobiaceae > Gellertiella. The sequence goes on from CAMFHT010000372.1 coordinate 2,033, forward strand.
CGGTCAGAGGCCTCGCGGCTTGCGGCGGAGAAGGCGGGCGAGATCCTCGGCCGGCTCGGCTGGAGCGAGGAGGACCGGCAGGCGGTGGCGCATGCGGTTCTGACGCACAGCTTTTCCGCCAACATCGCGCCGCAGACGCTGGAGGCGAAGATCCTGCAGGATGCGGACCGGCTCGATGCGATCGGCATGATCGGCGCGGCGCGCTGTTTCTACATTGCGGGGCGCATGAATTCGGCGCTCTACGACGTCCTCGATCCGCTCGCGGAAGACCGCCCCTTGGATGACCGGCGCTTCGCCATAGATCACTTCCCGGCAAAGCTCTTCCGCCTTGCGGAAGGGTTCCAGACAGCCACCGGCCGCAGACTGGCCACCGAGCGGCACGAGCGGCTGAAATCCGTGCTCGACCAGTTGCTGAGCGAAATCTGAGGAAAAGACCATGATCGTATCCGCCCTCTACACCTATCCGCTGAAGAGCGCGCGCGGCATGGCGCTGCAATCCTCTCCCTTCGACCCTTACGGCCTTGCGGGAGACCGGCGCCTCTTGCTGATTGCGCCGGACGGGCAGTTCATCACCCAGCGGGAAATGCCGGAGCTCGCGACGCTCTCCGTCATGCCGATCAGCGATGGCTACAGGCTGTCCGTCGAGGGCAAGGGGCAGATCCATGTCGCGCGGCCAGATGGCGAACGGCGGAAGAACGTGGCCGTCTGGAAGTCGATCATCAGCGCCGGGCGCGTGGAGGATCAGGTCAATACCGCGCTGTCGGATTGGTTCGGCCGGGCCATGGAGCTCGTCGTCTACGACGACCACTCCGATCGGCATGCGTCCAAGGAATGGACGGACGAGGAGACGCCGGTCAGCTTCTCCGACGGTTTCCCCGTCCTCGTCACCACGTCAGGCTCGCTGGCGGCCCTCAATGCCGAAATGGAAGCTCATGGGGAGGGCAGCGTCGGCATGGAACGCTTCCGCCCCAATATCGTGATCGATTTCGACGAGCCATGGGCCGACGACTACTGGGCGGCGATCGAAATCGCCGGCACCCGCTTCGATCTCGTCAAGCCCTGCACCCGCTGCATCATGACCACGCAGGACCAGCAGACTGGCTCGCGGGAAGGCCCTTCGCCCATTCCCGCCATGGGCCGCATCCGCATGTCTGCCGACCGGCGCGTGCCCGGCCCCCTCTTCGGCTGGAACGCCGCCCCCCGCGGCACCGGCATCATCAGCGTCGGCGACCCCGTGACGGTGATCGAGGAAAGGCCGGAAGGCTGGGCGCTGAAGCGGCGATAGGCTGTGACCGCCCTCCTCAACCCCTCTGATAGATGCATCAGCAAATCTCGTTTTGTTATGAATCATAATTGACATAAGCCTGTTCGGATCAACCGAACGAGGCTCCCCGCATGTCCGAGAAAACCGCCGCCCGCATGCCCTGGCTGATCATTGCCGCCGGCTCGCTGATCACCATGCTGATTTTCGGGCCGCGCAGCGCGATGGGCCTCTTCCAGCTGCCCATGCTGCAGGATCGCGGCTGGGACCGTTCCACCTTCGGCCTCGCGATTGCGCTGCAGAACCTCGTCTGGGGCATCAGCCAGCCCTTCTTCGGCGCCATGGCAGACCGCTTCGGCACGGGCCGCGTGCTGGCGATTGCGGGCGTGCTCTATGGTCTCGGCATGATCGTGATGGCGCATGCGACCGCACCGCTCTGGCTGCATGTCGGCGGCGGTATCCTGATCGGGCTGGCGATCGGCGCAGGCTCGCTCGGCACGATCCTTTCGGCCTTCGCCCGCCATGTCACGCCGGAGCAGCGCAGCTTCGCCTTTGGCATCGGTTCTGCGGCAAGCTCGGCCGGCATGTTCCTGTTCTCGCCGCTCAGCGTCGAGCTCATCAATCATCTCGGCTGGTCGCAGGCGCTTGTCGTCATGGGCGGCATGATGTTCGTGGTGCCGCTGCTCGCCTTTCCGCTCCGCGGCAATTCCACGAGCGGACGCCCCGGCGCGCCGACCTATGAGCAGACGGCCATGCAGGCGCTGCGCGAGGCTTTCGGCCATGCGAGCTATGTGCTGCTCG
>CAMFHT010000373.1 GCA_945952245.1 uncultured Rhizobium sp.
GCGCATGCGCCAGTTCGGCAAGGTGGAAATTCCGCAGGAAGCCTTCATCGCCGCATTGAAGATGAACGACGAGTGATTTGCTTTCCGGCGGCCCTTCGGGCCGCCGCTCACACCAGTCCCATGGCCTTAGCCGCGAGACTTGCGCTGAAGACGATCAGGCAGCCGGATGCTGCGCGCGAAACGAGCACGGGGTGACGCCTGTTGAGCGTTGCGATTGCCGTCGCTCCGAGGCCCAGCCAGAGGCCGGAGATGGCGAGAACGGCACCGGCCAGGGCAAAGACCGGGAGGGCCGAACCTGCCATTGCCTGGACCGGCGGCAGGAGCGCAAGGCCGATGACGAGGCCTTTCGGATTGAGAACGGTGGTCGTGTAGATCGACATTGCGGATATGGCCGCAGCATCGTGATCCCTAGGCTGGCGCGACCAGAGCCTGAGCGCCAGCACGAGGACCCAGGCCGCAGCGGCGAGCTTTGTGCCATCGGCAAAGACGGGCTTCGCTTCAAGAAACGGCGCGGCCAGCGTGACAACGGGAACAACGGTCGTCAGGTAACCGGCAAGCACCACGGCAGCCAGCGGAAGCGCTCTCGCAAACCCGCGTTCGGCGCCGGCCATGGCAAGCACCGTATTGGTCGGGCCCGGCACGACGAGCAGAAGGGCGAGTGCGATCAGAAATGCGGTCATGGAAGAAATCACAGGTGCCGTTTCAAGTTTCCGGCACCATAGCTCGGCTGAAGCGTCCTGGGTTTGACCAAGGTCAATCCTCGCCGATCCTTTTCACCCAGGCCCTCGCGATGGCGAGCCCGGCGTCATCCGCCGCGGCACCATCGGCCTCTGCGAGTTCCGGGTGACGGGCGAGCCAGCCCGGCTCCATCGCCTCGATCAGGTGGTGGAAATTCTCCGCCCATTCCTGGACGACCGCGCGGCTCGCCTCGAAGTGGAACTGCGTGCCATAGGCGGCGCGCCCCACGCGGAAGGCCTGGTTCTGCACGGCCGGGTTCTGCGCGAGCCGGGTCGCCGTCTCCGGCAGGGTGAAGGTATCGCTGTGCCACTGGAAGATCGGGAAACCGTCCTTCACTTCGGAAAGCACCGGATCGGCTGCCCCCTCGTCCGTCAGGTTGATCCTGTGCCAGCCGAATTCTCGCGTCTGCCCGAGGAGATTGGTGCCGCCGAAGGCCCGTGCGAGCAGCTGGCTGCCGAGGCAGATGCCAAGCACGGCCTTGCCCGCATCCGCCGCCTGCCGCATGCGGGCCGCGAGTTCCGGCAGATAGGGATGGAGATCGTCGTCGATGGCGCTCTGCTCGCCGCCGAGCACCACCAAGCCGTCATAGCGCACCACGTCCGGCAGCGCCTCGCCGCGAAAGGGGCGGTAGAACACGATCTCGGCGCCCGCTTCCTCCAGTGCCACGCCCACCTGACCCAGATGCGAAATGACGGTATTCTCCACGACGGCGACGCGCATGCTGCCTCTCTTGCCCTACATCTTGCAAATCACGGGGCGACATGATCATGACCGTGACGGGACTTCAAGAGCATGACACCATGCTTCGTTCTCCGGAAAGGACGCGCCATGACCGAACCCGCAAAACCCGAAGTCAGCATTCTCTACTGCACCCAGTGCAACTGGCTGCTCCGCGCCGGCTGGATGGCGCAGGAGCTGCTTTCCACCTTCGGGCAGGATCTCGGCAGCGTGACGCTCATTCCCGGCACGGGCGGCAATTTCGAGATCCGCGTGAACGGCGAGCTCGTCTGGGAACGCAAGCGCGATGGCGGCTTCCCGGGGCCCAAGGACCTGAAGCAGCGGGTGCGGGACGTGATCGATCCCGAACGCGACCTCGGCCACACGGACCGCACACATGCCGAGCGGGATGCGGACCCGCAGTGACCGCATCCCTTGACTGCTCAGCCGGCCTCAGCTGAAGGGCGAAAGGCAGTGCCGGTAGACATTCCGGCGCGCCAGGTAGAGATTGGTGCGCGGATTGTACGACCGGTAGCGATCGAGGCACCATTGCACGTGACGCCGGGAAAGATAGGGCCGCGGCTGGTAATCGGGTGCAGGCGGCGGCGGCTCGACATAGATGCGGCGCTGCACGCGCGGACGCACATAGACCGGCGGCGGCTGGTAATAGGGATCGTCGTCATAGAGCGGAGGCTCGACATAGATGCGGCGGCGGTAGCGCGTATCGTAATTCCGGCAATTGCCGTCGAAATCGCAGACGACCCCGCCCACCTGGATCACATCCGCCTTGCCGGCCTGACCGGCAGAAGGGGCGAGCGGCATGGCGAGTGCCAGATCGGGCAGCAGCACGCCAAGCGCGAGAAGCGAATTCATGGCCAGTTTTGTCAATGACCTCATGTCTTGTCCTCCGGCTACCGGTCTTTCTCAAGTCTCCGCTGATGGAGATCATGGATAGACCATTGAAATCATGAAATTGATCTGGCTGGCAACCATTATTCATGCTCTTTAAACCTCTGTGCGACCAGATCGCCGGATAGACTTGCAGATCATCAAGGGAGTGGACCATTGAGCCTGAAATTCGGAACCAGCGGCCTGCGCGGTCTTTCCACCGATCTCGTGGGCAAGGCATCCGCCGTCTATGCGACCGCCTTTGCCCGACACCTGAAGCAGAAGGGCTGGCTTTCGCCCGAGGGGCGCGTGCTGATCGGCATGGATTTCCGTGCCTCGAGCCCGGAGATTGCCGCAACCTGCGCCGGCGCGACTGCCGCCGAAGGTCTCGTGCCGGTGGATTGCGGCGCGCTGCCGACGCCCGCGCTGGCGCTGAAGGCAATCTCGGAAAAAGCCCCTGCGCTGATGATCACCGGGTCGCACATCCCCGCGGACCGCAACGGCATCAAGTTCTACCGGCCGGATGGCGAGATCGACAAGGAAGACGAGCTCTCGATCAGCCGCATCGCCGCCGGGATTCTTGCCGACGCCGCCTTCACCCTCGCCGCCCCGCTGGAAGGCCGAGACGAGCGCAGCGAGGCGCTGGAGGCCTTCGCGGCCCGCAACCGGGCGCTCATCCCGCCAGGCGGTCTCTCGGGCCTCAAGATCGGCGTCTATCAGCACAGCACGGTGGCGCGCGATCTCTTCGTCGATCTGCTGCGCCATTTCGGTGCCGAGGTGATGGCGCTTGGCCGCTCCGAACACTTCATTCCCGTCGATACCGAAGCGGTCTCGCCTGAAACGCTCACCCTCCTTGCCAAATGGGCGGAGGAATACCGCCTCGATGCCATCGTCTCCGCCGATGGCGACGGCGACCGGCCGCTGCTTGCCGACGAGAGCGGCCAGCCGCTGCGCGGCGATCTCATCGGCCTCATCACCGCGCGCTTCCTCGGCGCAGACGTCGTGGTGACCCCCGTCACCTCCAATTCCGGCATCGAGGCCGCCGGCGACTACGAGACCATCCGCACCCGCGTCGGCTCGCCTTACGTGATCGAGGGCATGCTGAAGGCGCTCGGCGAGGGCAAGACGGGCGTCATGGGCTTCGAAGCCAATGGCGGCCTGCTGACCGCGAGCCCCTTCGTGATCAACGGCACCACGATTGCCCCGCTGCCGACCCGCGACTGCTTCCTGCCGATCCTCGCCGTCCTCTCCGCCGCCCGCGCGGAAGGCCTCAGCCTCAGGGCGCTCGCCGCCAGGGTAAGCCTCCCCGTCGCCGATGCCGACCGCCTCGAGAACTTCCCGCTGGAGGTGAGCGGCGCCCTGATGGCGCATCTGCGCGCGTCGAGCGACAATCTCGCCGCCTTCGTCGCGCCGCTCGGCACGGTCGCAGCAGTGAGCGACATTGATGGCCTGAGGGTCACGCTCGGCGATGGCGCGATCATCCACTTCCGCCCCTCCGGCAATGCCCCGGAAATGCGATGCTACGTGGAAGCCGCCGACGAGAAGGCCGCAAAGACCCTGCTCCACAAGGGGCTCGCGCTCATCCAGGCTTTCCGCCAAGACCATGCTTGAGAAGGCTTTTTCGGTTTTTTCCCGAAAAGCCGAAATTGCCTGTTGACACCGGACCGCCCCCCGCTTACATGCGTGTCCGTCGCCCAGATGGCGGAATTGGTAGACGCGCAGGTTTCAGGTACCTGTGCCGCG
>CAMFHT010000374.1 GCA_945952245.1 uncultured Rhizobium sp.
CCTTCGTCCGCGTCTGCTCCGGCAAGCTGGAGCGCGGCATGAAGGCGCGGCTTTCGCGCACGGGCAAGCAGATGGGCCTTTCCGCGCCGCAGTTCTTCTTCGCCTCGCAGCGCCAGCTTGCCGATACCGCCTTTGCGGGCGACGTGGTGGGCATTCCGAACCATGGAACGCTGCGCATCGGCGATACGCTGACGGAAGGCGAAAGCCTGGTCTTCCAGGGCGTGCCGAACTTCGCGCCGGAAATCCTGCGCCGCGTGCGGCTGGAAGACGCCATGAAGGCGAAGAAGCTCAAGGAAGCCCTGCAGCAGATGGCGGAAGAGGGCGTCGTGCAGCTCTTCTCCCCGGAAGACGGCTCGCCCGCCATTGTCGGCGTGGTCGGTGCGCTGCAGCTCGACGTGTTGAAGGAGCGCCTGCAGGCGGAATACGGCTTGCCGGTCTCGTTCGAAATGTCGCGCTTCTCCGTCTGCCGCTGGATCTCGGCCGACAACAATGCGGATCTCGAGAAATTCATCACCAACCGCCGCGGCGACATTGCCCGGGATCTTGATGGCGATCCGGTCTTCCTCGCGCAGGACGGCTTCTCGCTCCGTTATGAAGCCGAACGGGCGCCTGCTATCAAGATGGTGGCCATCAAGGAATATCACGCCGTGAAGGCGGCGTGATCCCGGCTGCGTGACGCGGGGGCGTAGCCGCAACGGCATTCTGTGCTGCAGGTGCGCCCAATATTCATATATTCTAAATTATTCTAATTTAGAAATTGCTCAAGTTTCCTTTTGTAGGTTGAGCAATGCGAAAATTCGGCACGGTGAATGCAGGATCGGCCAGGAGATCTGGCTATTTGCCTATTCTGGCCGGCTTGCTTCTGGCCGCTGCGGCCATCGGATTCGCCTGGAACAATGCAAGGGCGAAGATAGAGCAAGCCCGTGCAGAAATCCACGAAGCCGCGGATCGGGATTTCGAGCATGACGCCGAGCGGCTCTCGGATGCCTTCACCGAAATCTACCAGAACCTCAGGACCGTTTCCTTCCTGCCTGACGTACGCCAGCGCAGATTCAGCACCGCCAAAGATGGAGACACGTCTGCAATCCAGCAGATCTACAACAATCTCGCCTCCAATGTTGCGGTCTCGGAAGTGTACATCACCAGCGAGAGCTTCGATCCAAGTCGTACCGACCCGGAGACGGGAAAGCCCGAAGTCCCATCCCTCATGCTCGACCAGCTGATCACGGGCGAGGCCGCCGCCGGAGTGGCAGCCACGGGTGAAGCAGTGACGGAGCAGCCTGAGCGCGAGGACCAGGAATACCCGCTGATCGCACGACAGATCGCCTATTTCCGGCAGCACTATCCGACACGGGAAAGCTTTGCAGGTATGTCCGTTCCCGTCATTGCCGGCGAAAGCGTCATCACCTGCGACAATTCGGAGTTCAACCGCACGCTCGAGGATGCGGACCGGATGGGCGTGATCTTCTCCGTTCCGTTCTATACTCCAGCCGGTTCGCTTGGCGGTGTCGTTTCCGCCATCATCCGCAACAATGTCTTCCGCGATCTGCTGCCGCCCAGGGGCGCGTCGCTCTCGGTACCGAAATACGGATTTGCCATTCCGTCGGCTGATGCTGGCGTTGCGAATTCTGCCGCTGCACGAAACGGAGAGCCTGACAAGTCCCTGTTCTTCTCGAAGGCGATCAAACTCAAGCTGCCCGATCCCTTCGCCGAGTGGATGCTCTGGCGCGGTGTTCCAGAATCGGATGTTGCGGCGGATCCACGAATCCGGACGGTCTGGTCGGCGTTGTATCTGGATATCGGGATCACTGTGGTTGCCTGCCTGTTCGTTGCGGTGCTGCATGCCTTTGTGAACCGGCGCTACATCTGGCCGGCGCGAGATCTTTCACGCGTGATCGTCGACCTTTCGGAAGGTCGTTTCGGCGAGCCGCCGCCGCATGGCGGCAGGCCGGATATGATCGGCCAGATCAGCCGTGCACTCGAGGGCTTCCGTCAGAACGCCGTGCTGGTCGCCCGGGCAGATGAGGAAAAAAGGCGTCAGGCGCAGGCGGCGGAGGACATGCGCCGCGCCGAGGCGGAGAGGGCGCAGGCCGAACAGGCAAAATGGATTACCGACAGTCTCGGCAGAGCAATGGGCGCCATGGCCTCCGGCAATCTGGATGCACGGGTGGAGGCCGATCTCGGACCTGGCTTCGGCGGACTCAGGGAGGATTTCAATCGGGCATCGGAGCGGCTTTCCTCGGTCCTGGCCGAGATCGCCGACGACAGCCACGTTCTGACCGGCGAAGTCACGTCGATTTCGGCGGCAACCCGGGATCTCGCCGACCGCACGCTGGCACAGGTCGAGCTGCTGAGGAGTGTTGCCTTGCAGCTGAAGGAGATCAATGACGGGATCGAGCAGCAGGACGCACTCGCCCAGCGGATTACCGACGCCATGGATGGCTCGCGGCACGAAGTGGGGCTCGTCAAGTTCGTTGCGGTCAAGGCGGTCGATTCCATCCGGCAGGTCGCCCACTCCACCGCAGAGATCCGACGCTTCACCGCGCTGATCGACGAAATGGCGGTACAAACCAACATGCTGGCCCTCAACGCCGGCATCGAAGCGGCCCGCGCCGGAGAGCATGGCCGTGGCTTTGCGCTTGTTGCCGGAGAGGTTCGAAATCTCGCACACAAGTCTGCCGAGGCGGCACGGGAGATTCGGTCGCTGGTAGATGCTTCCGGCCATCATGTGGAGGCGAGCGTCGAGAGCATCACCGAAACGGACCAGGCGCTGCAGTCGATTCTCACATCGGTCGATCATGCGGCCGCGGTCGCCCAGGACATCCGAGATAATGCCGATCTGCAGAACCTCAAGATCGTCGAGATCAATCGGCTCGTGAACTCGCTCAACCTGACAACGGAGCAGAACGCGGCAATGGTCGAGGAATCGTCAGCGGCGACCGAGACGCTGGTTCGGCAGATCGAAGGGCTGCGGCAGATGATCGCCTATTTCCAGGTCGGGAAAGGCAGGGCGAAGCGCGCCGCCTAGCCGTCGGGCCGGAGCTCGATGGCGCGCAGGTCCTGCGCCCATTTCAGCCCCGATTGAAGCCAGCACTGGTCCGCCGGCGTAAGCGCATGCCGCTGGCGGATGGTGCCGATGCGGATGCCGACCTTGTCGTCGTTCTCGCCGATCCGGTAGAGGTTGGAGCCGCAGGAGGCGCAGAAATATTGTGCGCTCTTCAGGCCCGACGATCCGGTCTTCACGTATTTCGCAGCCTCGCCCCGCGTGACCCGAAAATCCGCCTGCCGTGCCGTTGCCGTCGCCCGGTAGGGCGAACCGGAAAGCGCCTGGCAATCCGAACAGTGGCAGATGCTGATCTCGGGCGAGGTAAGCTCCGCCTCATAGGCGATCTTGCCGCAGAAACATTCTCCATCGATGCGCATGGCACTCTCCCAAAAGAAAACCGGCCCCCACCCTCAGAGTAGGAGCCGGCCAATTTCCTTCAAGGACAGATTCTCAGTGCGCGGCCTTGATGAAGGTGCCGTTCTGCAGTTCGCGCATGGCCTGCATGATCTCCTCGCGGCTGTTCATCACGATCGGGCCGTGCCAGGCGACGGGCTCCTCGATCGGCTTGCCGGAGACGAGCAGGAAGCGGATGCCCTGTTCGCCGGCCTGCACCGTCACCTCGTCGCCGGTATCGAAGACGACGAGCGTGCGGTTGCCGGACATGTCGCGGATGTTCAGCTCCTCGCCGTTCACTTCCTTCTCCACCTTCACGCCGAAGGGGCGCGAGGCATCGCGGAAGGTGCCGGAGCCGGCGAAGATATAGGCGAAGGCCTTGCGGTAGGTATCGACCGGCAGCGTCTTCCTCTTGCCCGGCGGCACGGAGACGTCGAGATAGACGGGCTCGGCGGCAATGCCGTCGACCGGGCCGGACTTGCCCCAGAAATTGCCGCAGATCACGCGCACCGCCGTGCCGTCGTCATCGACCACAACAGGAATGTCGGCAGACTTCACATCCTGATAGCGCGGCGCCGTCATCTTCAGCGAGGAGGGCAGGTTCGCCCAGAGCTGGAAGCCGTGCATGCGGCCGGCGAAATCGCCCT
>CAMFHT010000375.1 GCA_945952245.1 uncultured Rhizobium sp.
AACCCAAGGGCCGGCCGATTTCCGGCTGGCTGATCCTCGACAAGCCCTATGATTTCGGCTCGACCGAGGCCGTCTCCAAGATCAAGTGGCTGTTCAAGGCCCAGAAGGCCGGCCATGCCGGCACGCTCGATCCGCTCGCCTCCGGCATGCTGCCGATCGCGCTCGGAGATGCGACGAAGACGGTGCCCTACGTGATGGATGGCCGCAAGGTCTACGAGTTCACCGTCACCTGGGGCGAGGAGCGCGCCACCGACGACATGGAAGGCGAGGCGCTGCACACGTCCGCCACTCGCCCGACCGAAGAAGCGATCCGCGCACTCCTGCCGAACTATACCGGCGCGATCATGCAGGTGCCGCCGCAGTTCTCGGCGATCAAGATCGACGGAAACCGCGCCTATGACCTGGCCCGCGAGGGCGAGGTGATTGACATTCCGGCCCGCGAGGTGGAGATCCACCGCCTGACGCTGATCGGCTGCCCCGACGAAAACTCCGCCCGGTTCGAGGTCGAATGCGGCAAGGGCACCTATGTGCGCTCGCTCGCCCGCGACATGGGCCGCGATCTCGGCTGCTATGGCTATATTTCCGATCTTCGCCGCACCTTCGTCGCCCCCTTTGCGGAAGAGACCATGGTGCCGCTCGCGAAGCTCGTGGAACTCGAGGCGATCGAGGACCAGGACGAACGGCTGGCCGCGCTCGACGCCTTCCTGATCGATACCGGCGAAGCCCTGTCCGACCTGCCGCATGTTGCCGTCTCGGAAGACCAGGCGCACCGTCTGAAGATGGGCAACCCCATCATCCTCAGGGGCCGCGATGCACCGCTTCCGGCGCCGGAGGCCTATGCGACCGCCCGCGGGCGGCTGATCGCCATCGGCGAGATCGCGGAAGGCGAATTCCGCCCGCGCCGTGTGTTCGGCTAAAACGCTGCTTGCAAAGGCAAGGCGCTTTGTTAGGCTTCCTCCCTGTTGTCAATGAAAACAACAAGGGAGAAAGCCATGCTGATGCGCCTCGTTGCCGGAGCGCTCGTCGCCTTCGGAATTGCCACCGCCGCCCATGCGGATGACCGCTGGAAGACGCTGCCCGACTTCCCGCCCATGCCGAAGGCGGAGAAGACCGGCACGGCCGATGTGAACGGCATCAGGATGTACTACGCCACCTATGGCAAGGGCGAGCCCATCCTCTTCATCCATGGCGGGCTGGGCTTTGCCGACGTCTGGGCGAAACAGGTGGAGGACCTGTCTAGGGATCATCTCGTGATCGTCGCTGACAGCCGTGGCCACGGGCGTTCCACCCGCACGTCCGAGCCCTTCGGCTACGACCTGATGACCTCGGACTACGTGGCGCTGCTCGACCAGCTGAAGGTCGGCAAGGTCACCCTCGTCGGCTGGTCCGATGGCGGCATCATCGGCATCGACATGGCGATGAAGAACCCGGAGCATCTGACCCGCGTTATCGCACAGGCGGCAAACGTGACGGTCGACGGCGTTAAATCCGACGTGATGGAGAACAAGACTTTCGCCGATTACATCACCCGCGCGGGCGAGGTGTACAAGAAGATCTCTCCGACACCGAACGAATATGATGCCTTCGTGGAGCAGATCTCGCACATGTGGATGAGCCAGCCCGCCTGGACGCCCGAAATGCTCGGCAAGATCAAGGTTCCGGTCACGATCGTCATCGGCGACCACGACGAGGCGGTGAAGCAGGATCACACGGCCCAGATGGCGAAGGACATTCCGGGCGCCAGGCTCGTGATCCTCAAGGACGCGAGCCATTTCGCCATGCTGCAGGATCCGGCCGGCTACAACGCCATGATCCGGGATGCCATGGCCGGCAAGTGAGACGGCCTCGGAGGGGCGGTTCAACGGGCCCCTTCCCTTTGCATCGCAATTGGTTTATAGGCTGCCGCAGCAAGCGGCCATGGGCCAACTGCATTCGCGGCCAAGGCTGGACGACATCCCGGCTTTTGGCGACCACTCCTCTCATCGAAAGGATTGACCGATGTCGATCACTGCCGAGCGCAAGTCCGCGCTGATCAAGGAATATGCAACGGTTGAAGGCGATACGGGTTCGCCCGAGGTACAGGTCGCGATCCTCACGGAACGCATCAACAACCTGACCGAGCACTTCAAGGGCCACAAGAAGGACAACCACTCCCGTCGTGGCCTTCTGAAGATGGTTTCCAGCCGCCGTTCGCTTCTTGACTATCTCAAGAAGAAGGACGAAGGCCGCTACACGAAGCTGATCGCTTCGCTGGGCATCCGCCGCTAAGAACTTGATCCGGCGGGCCGTGCTTCGACGCGGCCCGCCGGTTCTTTTTAAAGGCCACAAGCGCCGCCAGGGAAACCTGAAAACGCCGCCACCGTTTTCTGCCGAGGCAGGCAAGGGCGGCACGAAACAAGCCTTCCGAACGTCGGTCTGCGCCTCAATCTGATGGCGGCGAGGCGGAAACCCGGAAGATGGCGGAACCGGATGGGCCGGACCGCCAGGACCAACCGATGGCCTGTCATGGGGCAGGATTGCCGGATGCTTTTTCCGGGCCGAGATGCCCGGTTTCCCGAGAAGCCTCCCGTTGTCTTGCCCGTGACGGCGTCACACCACCGGCGGCCACTTCCCGCGATCGTCGCGGCGGGCCGCATCGAAGGACAAGACATGTTTGATGTTCATACCGTGGAAATCGAGTGGGCAGGCCGCCCGCTGAAGCTGGAAACCGGCAAGGTCGCCCGCCAGGCCGATGGCGCCGTCGTTGCCACCTATGGCGAGACCGTCGTTCTCGCCACCGTCGTTTCGGCCAAGGCGCCGAAGCCCGGCCAGGACTTCTTCCCGCTCACCGTGAACTACCAGGAAAAGACCTATGCCGCCGGCAAGATCCCGGGCGGCTACTTCAAGCGCGAAGGCCGCCCGAGCGAGAACGAGACGCTGGTTTCGCGCCTGATCGACCGTCCGATCCGCCCGCTCTTCCCGGAAGGCTACAAGAACGACACCCAGGTGGTCGTCACCGTTCTCCAGCATGACCTTGAGAACAACCCCGACATCCTCTCCATGGTCGCCACCTCGGCTGCTCTCACGCTGTCCGGCGTGCCCTTCATGGGCCCGGTCGGCGGTGCGCGCGTCGGCTACATCAATGGCGAATATGTGCTGAACCCGCATCTCGACGAGATGGACGAATCGAGCCTCGACCTCGTCGTCGCCGGCACGGGTGACGCGGTTCTCATGGTCGAATCCGAAGCCAAGGAGCTTCCGGAAGACGTCATGCTCGGCGCCGTCATGTTCGGTCACCGCGGCTTCCAGCCGGTGATCGACGCGATCATCAAGCTCGCCGAAGTGGCTGCCAAGGAACCGCGTGACTTCACGCCGGAAGATCATTCCGCGCTCGAAACCGAAATGCTCTCGATCGCCGAAACCGAGCTGCGCGAAGCCTACAAGATCACCCAGAAGGCCGACCGCTACGCCGCCGTCGACGCCGTCAAGGCCAAGGTGAAGGCACACTTCCTGCCCGAGGAAGGCGAAGCCAAGTACTCGGCCGAGGAAGTCGGCGCCGTGTTCAAGCACCTGCAGGCGAAGATCGTCCGCTGGAACATCCTCGACACCAAGAGCCGCATCGACGGCCGCGACCTCGTCACGGTCCGCCCGATCGTCTCGGAAGTCGGCGTCCTGCCGCGCACCCATGGTTCGGCCCTCTTCACCCGCGGCGAGACGCAGGCGATCGTGGTCGCGACCCTCGGCACCGGCGAAGACGAGCAGTATGTCGACAGCCTGACCGGCATGTACAAGGAACGCTTCCTGCTGCACTACAACTTCCCGCCCTACTCGGTCGGTGAAACGGGCCGCATGGGCTCTCCGGGCCGCCGCGAGATCGGCCACGGCAAGCTTGCCTGGCGCGCCATCCGCCCGATGCTGCCGTCGGTGGAGCAGTTCCCCTACACGCTGCGCGTCGTTTCCGAAATCACCGAGTCCAACGGCTCGTCCTCCATGGCGACCGTCTGCGGCACCTCGCTGGCGCTCATGGATGCGGGCGTTCCGCTGGCCAAGCCGGTTGCCGGCA